>CAZAEO010000068.1:0-11801 GCA_964484285.1 uncultured Coxiellaceae bacterium
TAGGATTTCAATTAATGCCTATTCAATCACTGGCTACGGAAGTTCCCTAGAAGAGTAACGAATAGTCGTTTGATTATTAAGGAAAAGATGGCTTATGACTCAGAGATTAATATGTGAAATATTCGGTGGTCAATTCGATATACGCTGAATTCGCGCGCCTAACTGCGATAATTTTTCTTCAATGCATTCGTAACCACGATCAATATGATAAATACGATCAATGCTAGTTTCGCCAACTGCTGCAAGACCTGCTAAGACTAAACTCGCAGAGGCGCGTAAATCAGTTGCCATAGTAGGCGCGCCTTGTAAGCTACCCACACCGGTGCAAATAGCCGTATTACCTTTTAGTGAAATTTTCGCGCCCATGCGTAATAATTCTTGTACGTGCATAAAACGATTTTCAAATACGTTTTCTGTGATAATACCTGTTCCTTCTGCGATGGTATTCATTGCCATCAGTTGTGCTTGCATATCAGTCGGGAAAGCGGGATAAGGTGCCGTGCTCACATTGACTGCGCGTGGACGGTTGCCTTGCATATCTAAACTAATCCAATCTGTACCTGTTTCAATGTATGCGCCTGCTTCAGATAATTTGGTGATAATGGCTTCAAGCAATTCGGGACGAGTATTTTTTAATTTTATTTTGCCGCGTGTAATGGCGGCTGCAGTTAAATAAGTGCCTGTTTCAATACGGTCAGGCATGATCTGATAACTGCCGCCTGATAATTCTTTCACACCATTAATGGTAATGGTAGATGTGCTAGCACCACTGATTTGTGCGCCCAGTGTATTCAGAAAATTAGCTAAATCTTCTACTTCGGGTTCGCGCGCCGCATTCAAAATAACGGTTTGTCCTTCAGCTAACACAGCTGCCATCATGATATTTTCAGTGCCTGTGACTGTGACGAGATCCATGGAAATGGTTGCACCTTGCAACCGTTTTTTTGCTTTCGCTTTGATATAACCGTTTTCAACACGAATTTCAGCACCCATTGCCTGCAAGCCTTTTAAGTGTTGGTCAACGGGGCGAGTGCCAATAGCACAACCACCTGGCAGTGATACATCGGCCTCACCAAAGCGGCTCAATAAAGGGCCTAGTACCAGTACCGAGGCACGCATCGTACGTACTAACTCATAAGGAGCATGGAAAGAATTCAGATTGCTTGCGTCCACTTCTACATTGGAGCGTTCATCCAACATAAGATGGACACCCATTTGCCCCAACAGGCTCATGGTTGTCGTCACATCATGTAAATGCGGAATATTACAAATTCGTACAGGAGCAGGTGTCAGAAGAGCTGCAGTTAGGATAGGAAGCGCTGCATTTTTTGCGCCGGAAATGCGTATTTCGCCGTTTAAAGGAACATTACCGCGAATGATGAGTTTATCCATATCAATTTTGCCATTCTTCTGGAGTCAGGGTTCTTAAGGAAAGTGCATGTATAGTACCATCATGGATGAGATTTCCCAAGGTGGCATAGACCATTTGTTGCTTTTGTATACGATTTTTGCCAGCGAATTCCGGTGTGATCACTGTTGCAGTGAAGTGTACACCATCTTCACCTTCAACAAAGGCGGTACAGTTTATTAGTCCTGCTTCAATCAGTTGTTTAATGTCACTTGCTTGCATAGCTAATGGCCTTTTCAGGATGGAAATGCTAAGAAAACAAGGTTAATTATAAATTTAAAATATTAGCTTGGGGTACTAAATTTTGCGTGAATTTTTCCAGAGTACGAGCTGGAAGTTCGAGCCGATGTTTTTTTAATGTTTCTATCACATTGCCGCTCATCTCAGTAAATTGCTTGCAATGCTCCAATAATTCCTCTTCAATCTTTTTTCGGCTATCATCAAACAACTTAGTAGACGACTTTGGCAAGTTAAGCAGTTTATCGGTTGCTGTTACTATTTCGGTTTCTTTAATTTCCATTTTAATGCGGGTCACACGTGGGTTGCTATCATGCGCTTTATTCGCAACTAAACGGTCAATGGGAACATAGTCAGCTTGAGCAGCTGTTGTTTTATGATAAGTACGAAGAGCGAGGCATAATTCATGCAAACTTGCGCCTACATTAACAGCATTTAGCACATGTTTATCCAATAGTTGAGCCATAGGTTGAGGGTTCCGTTCCCTAAGAACAATTTTATTCGTTTCTTGTTTTATTTTTTCCAAATAAAATTCTTTTCTCAAACGTTCGATGTTTGGATGCGTTTGTTCTGCATCATTTATTAAACGTTTAATTTGATCATGATCCATTCCATTTTCAACATTTAAAGCATTTTTGATTTGGATTAAAGTGGCGCCATATGTTTTTGCTGCCTTGACTATATTGTTATATTCAGGATCAAGAAATTTTTCGCGGTGCTCGAAATAATACATATGATAACTATTAAAGTTTCTTCGATTGTTTTGAATGGCCGATAGGAGTTGATCAAGTTGTTTAGAATCACTTGATATTGATTTTTCATCCGGATTCTTTAAGTATCGAGCGAGTTTGTCTGCTTGTGATTCATCTCCAGGAATCGGGGTATATCGGGCGTCTGTCATAATCGTTTTCTCCAAAAATGTATTTTCTTGAGCATAATAATAGTTTTTTGATCACTTTTCAATCCATATTAAATAGGGCTAACTGATTGCTTGCTGAAAAATGATTCTGAGTTAAAATTGACTCAGAAACGAGAGGTTCTCAGATTGCGTATTATTCAACCCAATGGATTACTCTCTATTGCTCGATGTCTATTATCGCCTCATTGCGATGAGCGCCCCGATAATGCAACCGTTGATATGGTTGTGGTTCACGGCATTAGTTTACCGCCAAGGCATTTTGGCACGGCTTATATCGAAGATTTTTTTTGCGGTAAGTTAAATAGTGCTCTTCATCCTTATTTTGTAACGATTGCGACACTTAAGGTTTCAGCGCATTTATTGATCGCACGAACAGGTGAGGTTATTCAATTTGTACCGTTTACTAAGCGCGCTTGGCATGCAGGACGATCTTATTTTGCAGGACGAGAAAAGTGCAATGATTTTTCAATTGGGATTGAGTTGGAAGGTACGGATGATTTACCATATGAGAATGTGCAATACGAACAATTAGCTCACGTGTTACGGATGTTGATGTTAGCTTATCCAGCGATTACACGCGGTAGAATTGTAGGCCATTCAGATATTGCGCCAGGCAGAAAGACAGATCCAGGCCCTTTGTTCGATTGGAGTTATTTAGATTGTTTATTAATGAAATAATCGATCCACGCAAAAGGATGATCATATGACGTTTATTATTACGTTGATTTCGCTTGTGATAGAACGCTTTTTTTATTGGGGTCATTTACGTTATTGGCGGTGGTTTACTAAATATCAACGTTGGTTAAGTACTTCACGCATCGGTAATTGGCCACCTGTTCTGCAGTTGATTGTCTGTATTTTACCGTTGCTTCTAGTGGTTGGGTTACTCAATTGTCTGCTTGCCGGGTGGCTTTATGGAATTTTAAAATTAATTTTTGGTGTTGTTATAGTAGTCTACTGTTTTGGTCCGCATAATATTTGGGTGCAAGTTTACGCATGTATTAATGAATTACATAAAGGGGATATGCCTCTTGCAATGGAGCATGCAGATACTGCATTTAAAGTAGGTACCTTTGAGCAGATGCAAAAATTTCATCAAACATTTGTGCGTGCTATTTTTGTGGCGATGCACGAACGTGTTTTTGCAGTGGTATTTTGGTTTGTGTTACTGGGTCCAGTGGGCGCGGTGTTGTATCGCGCTATTACACTCATGAGTCACGAATCACCGCTTAATACAACGCAACTTGCTGCTAAAATTCGATTATGGCTGGATTGGATTTCTGTGCGAGTCTTTACGTTTATTTTTGCGTTAGGGGGGCATTTCACGGAAGTATTTAAGCGTTGGAAACAGACGGTCTTCAAAGGGCCTGAAACCAACGAAGCAATGTTGACGGAATGTGGTGTTGCGGCATTAGATGTGATGGACGGTGAGTTGATTCCAGAAGAAGGCGTAGCAGAAAAAGAAGCCATTAAATTGTTGGATCGTGTTTTGATCATGGGCCTTGTTATTTTGGCTATTCTTGTTTTATTGGAGCCTGTTTATTAATATTTCAATTTTGTCATTCTTAGCGTGACATGAACCGACGACATAGTATTCTTTTTTTTCTTTTACTCAGCAGTGTGTTCCATCTAGCTAATGCCTGTGTTGTGTATGATGATGCAGGCGTGCGCATTGCTTTGTCCCATCCAGCAAAACGCATTATCAGTTTAGCACCTGATTTGACAGAATTATTATTTGCAGCAGGTGCCGGCAAACAAATAGTGGGAGTGATAAAGGGCAGTGATTACCCAACAGAAGCTAACACAATTCCAATCGTTGCGAGTTTTAATCAACTTGATCTTGAACGAATAGCAACGCTGCATCCTGATTTGATTGTGGTATGGGCTGACAGCCATCTTGTCGAACAATTAAAAAAATTAGATAGCCCTGTGTATGTCAGTCAGCAACGCAAATTAACGGATATTCCGCACACCTTGCAACGGTTAGGGTGTTTGGCAGGCACTTCACGGGTTGCGAATTCTGCAGCAAAACAATTTTTTCTGCACTATCATCAGTTACAAAAAAAATATTCAACACAAAAAAAACTTCCTGTATTTTACCAAGTGTGGCCGCAACCACTGATGACGATTACCAAAGCGAGTTGGATTAATGAAGTGATCACTTTATGCGGCGGCAAAAATATTTTTGCTGATTTAATAGGTGTTGCGCCAGAGGTTAGTGTTGAGGCAGTCATTCGTCAAAATCCAGCCGTTATTATTGGCAGCAAGAGTCAATATACTTGGCAACGGCAATGGGATAAATGGCCGGAACTGTTTGCTGTAAAAAAGAAAGCAGTCTATGCAATCGATGCTGATCTCATTGCGCGCGCCGGCCCGCGCGTTTTAGAGGGCGCTGAAGAAATGTGTTATTGCATTGCGCAAAGTAGAAATACAGAACACGTATAAAGGTAAAAATTGTTCTTCAGATCTCATCAGCGGCACTTGTTTCTTCAGCTTTAGGTCTATTCGATGTAAAATAATAAATTATAAAACAGGATCTTTATTTGTATAAATAAAGAACAGGAAAATAACATGACAAAAACGTGGAATGATAATGATCCAATAGAAACGCAAGAGTGGTTGGATGCGTTTGCCTCGCTAATTAAGTCAGAAGGCAAAGAACGTGCTAATTTTATTATACAGCAACTTTTACAGGCAGCAGATCAAAAGGGGTTAGTTTTAGGTGCGGAAGAAACATTCAGAACAGCTTATTGCAACACGATTCCGCTTGAGCAGCAGTCATCCTATCCAGGTAACCTTGAATTAGAACAGCAAATCGATGCCATCATTCGTTGGAATGCCGTTATTATGGTGCTGCGTGCTAAAAAAACGGCGGGCACAGTCGGTGGGCATTTATCGTCTTATGCTTCCATCGCAACACTGTATGAAGTGGGTTTGAATCATTTTTTTCGTGGTGCGAAAGAGGGACAAGCAGGTGATTTAATTTATTTTCAAGGTCATTCTGCCGAAGGTAATTACGCGCGTGCATTTTTAGAAGGTCGATTAACAGAAGAACATCTCAAACATTTTCGTCAAGAGATCGGCGGACAGGGTGTTTCTTCTTACCCACATCCATGGCTCATGCCTGATTTTTGGCAGTTTGCGACAGTGTCATTGGGTTTAGGTCCTTTACAAGCTATTTATCAAGCACGTTTTTTAAAATACCTGGAAAACCGCAAACTCATTGCTGCAAATGATCGTAAAGTATGGGTATTTTGTGGTGATGGTGAGATGGATGAAGTCGATTCTATTGGCGCTTTAACGGTTGCAACGCGGGAAAAACTGGATAATCTGATTTATGTAGTGAATTGTAATTTACAGCGTTTAGATGGCTTAGTGCGAAGTAATGGAAAAATTATTCAGGAATTAGAAGGCGTGTTCCGCGGTGCCGGTTGGAACGTGATTAAAGTACTTTGGGGCAGCCAATGGGATCGCCTATTTACCAAAGATAAAAAAGGATTATTGGTGAAGCGTCTCGGTGAAATAGTCGATGGAGAATTACAAAGCGCTTATTTGCAAGGCGGTGTATATCGACGTGAATTTTTGTGTGGTGATAATGAAGAATTAAAAACAATATTTGCCGATTTTTCCGATGAAGAGATAGAGCAATTACAACGCGGTGCACACGATCCACTCAAAGTGTATGCTGCTTATGCGCATGCGATCAAACATAAAGGACAACCTACCGTTATTTTAGCGCAAGGTGTAAAAGGTTATGGGTTAGGCATCAATAATGGAGAAGGCCGTAATGTGGCGCATAATCAATTAGAAATGTCGGTAGAAGAACTCAAGCTATTTCGTGATCGCCTTAAATTACCGTTGACTGATGAACACTGTGCGCAGTTAAGTTTTTATAAACCGGATGAAAACAATTCTGCATTGCAATACTTGCATGCGCAGCGAAAAAAATTAACAGGTTATTTACCCGAGCGGCTTGCTACAACGCATCCACTCACCGTACCCGCTTTATCTGCATTTGATACTGTTTTGGCAGGAACAGAAGATCGCACCATGTCAACCACCATGGTGCTGGGACGTATTTTGAATGTATTGGTTAAAGATCCCAATATTGGCGCACAGATTGTGCCGATTTTTTCAGATGAAGTGCGTACGTTTGGTTTAGAAGCCTTATTTCGGCAAATCGGAATTTACTCTTCTGTTGGGCAGCTTTATACACCAGAAGATAAAGACCAGTTGCTTTATTATCGCGAAACAAAAAACGGGCAATTGCTTGAAGAAGGCATTACAGAAGCAGGCTGTATGGCATCTTGGATTGCTGCAGCAACTTCTTATTCCACACATCAAATCCCGATGATTCCATTTTTTACGTATTATTCTATGTTTGGTTTTCAGCGTGTGGGCGATTTGATTTGGGCTGCAAGTGACATGCGGGCTCGCGGATTTTTAATGGGCGCAACAGCTGGACGAACGACATTAGAAGGGGAAGGGCTACAGCATCAAGATGGCCAGAGTTTATTGGTAGCTTCGACTGTGCCAACCTGTCGTGCTTATGATCCTGCATTTGGATATGAAATGGCAGTGATTATTCAGCATGGTTTGCAAACGATGTATCACGATGAGCAAGATTTTATTTATTATATTATGGCGATGAATGAAAAATATGTACAACCTGCCATGCCAAAAGGTGTTGAGGAAGGTATCATCAAGGGAATGTATTTATTTAAATCGGCAGGTAAAGCAAAATTAACTGTACAATTGCTCGGTAGCGGCGCTATTTTGCGTGAAGTGATTGCGGCAGGTGAATTGTTGGAAAAAGACTTTGGTGTAGCAGCAGATATTTGGAGTGTCACGAGTTTTGGCGAATTACGCCGTGATGGTGTTAATGTAGCACGTGCTCATATGCTTGCGCCTCTGAAAAAAGCACAGAAAAGTTATATAGCCGAGTGCCTGGCAAAGCGAGAGGGCCCTGTGATTGCAGCGACGGATTATGTGCGCGCTTACGCAGATTTAATTCGTCCCTTTATTTCGCGTTCGTATACAGTATTAGGTACAGATGGTTATGGTCGCAGCGATACACGTGAAAAATTACGGCATTTTTTTGAAGTGGATCGTTATTATATTGTGCTTGCTGCACTGTATGCTCTTTCGCAAGAGGGCAGTATTCCAACAGAGCGTGTGAATGACACAATAAAGAAGTATAATATTGATCCGAAGAAACCCAATCCTACAACAGTTTAAGAAAGGAGAGTCCCTTGGCAACAAAGAACATTACAGTGCCAGATATCGGTGGCGCGACCGATGTTGTTGTAATTGAAGTGTTAGTCAAGGTTGGTGATCAGGTCAAGATTGATACCGCTTTAATTACGTTGGAATCAGATAAAGCTACCATGGAAGTGCCTTCCTCTGATGAGGGGGTGGTCAAAGAACTTAACGTAAAAGTAGGTGATAAAGTCTCTAAAGGTTCGATTATTTTAGCGTTGGAAACGGCTGCTGAAGTTGCAACTGAAACAACGACTGAAGCAGCAGCTGCAGCATCACCTGAAACACCTGAACCTGTTGTTACTCAAACAACATACGTAACGAGTGAGCAGGTGGTTCCGCAATCAGGTACGGTACTCCCTGCACATGCCAATGTACACGCAGGGCCTGCGGTGCGTAAATTGGCACGTGAACTAGGTGTGGATCTTGAACAAATTGCAGGTTCTGGGCCTAAACAACGCATTTTGAAAGATGATATCCAAGCATTTGTGAAATCACGTTTAGCGCAGTTACCTAGCACAGTAGGGACTGGATTGCCATCAGCGCCAAGCGTTGATTTTGCTCAATTTGGTTCCGTTAATATTCAACCCTTATCGCGTATTAAAAAAATATCGGGGAAAAATTTACATCGCAATTGGTTGCTTGTTCCTCATGTCACACAGTTTGGTGAGGCTGATATTACGGAGCTTGAAGAGTTTCGCCAAACACAAAAAGCCATTTATGATAAACAAAATGTTAAATTAACGCCGTTAGTTTTTATTCTGAAAGCAGTCGCTGCTGCTTTGAAAAAATTTCCACAGTTTAATGCATCGCTGGATATAGCTGGCGAAAATGTAATTTTAAAAAATTATTATCATATTGGTGTTGCTGTTGATACACCGGATGGTTTAGTAGTGCCGGTGATTCGCGATGTGGATAAAAAAGGCATGTTGGAATTAGCTAAAGAATTAGGTGAAGTGAGTGAAAAAGCGCGTAAGAAACAATTAACACCGAATGATATGCAAGGCGGATGTTTTTCGATTTCCAGTTTGGGCGGGATTGGCGGTACTGCATTTACGCCCATTATTAATTTACCCGAAGTTGCCATTCTGGGGGTGTCAAAATCTTCGCAGAAACCGGTGTATGAGAATGGCGCGTTTGTACCGCGTCTGATGGTGCCATTGGCGCTTTCCTATGATCATCGGGTGATTGATGGCGCAGATGGTGCGCGATTTGTAGTGTATGTGGCAAACATGTTATCTGATATTCGAAATTTATTGTTATAAGGAACCAAAATGAGTAATGAATTACAAACAGAAGTGGTTGTGTTGGGCAGTGGGCCTGGGGGATATACAGCAGCATTTCGCGCTGCTGATTTAGGCAAAAAAGTTATTTTAGTTGAACGCTATGAAAATATTGGCGGAGTTTGCTTGAATGTGGGTTGCATTCCCTCAAAAGCATTGTTGCATGCAGCAAAAGTATTGGAAGAAGCACATGACATGATGGCGTGCGGCATTGATTTTGGTAAACCAGTCGTTGATAACAAAAAATTAGGCGATTGGAAAAATAAAGTGGTTAATCGTTTAACAGGCGGTTTAAAAACGTTAGCAAAACAACGTAAAGTGGAAATTGTGCAAGGTGTCGGGCAATTTACGGGAAGCAATCAAATTGCGGTGGAAGGCCCTAAGGGTAAACAAACCATTCAGTTTGAACAAGCTATTATTGCGGTAGGTTCACGTCCAGTGACATTACCGTTTTTGCCAGATGATTCGCGTATTATGGATTCAACCGATGCTTTATTATTGGAAGAGACGACAGGCAAAATGTTGGTAATTGGCGGCGGTATTATCGGCTTAGAAATGGCAACCGTTTATAATGCATTAGGTGCCGAGATCACTATCGTTGAATTAATGGACCAAATTATTCCGGGTGCGGACAAAGATGTCGTGATGCCGTTACATAAACGCATTCAGAAACGGTATAAGAATATTTTATTAAAAACCAAAGTCACGAAAGTCGATGCAAAAAAAGATGGTTTATATGTCACGTTTGAAGGTGAAAATGCATCCGATAAACCAGAACGGTTTGATCGTATTTTATGTGCGGTTGGACGACGTCCTAATGGTGATCAAATTGCAGCGGATAAAGCAGGTGTTAAAGTCGATGAAAAAGGTTTTGTCACGGTAGATAAACAATTGCGTACCAATGTACCCCATATTTTTGCAATTGGTGATGTGTGCGGCAACCCGATGTTGGCACATAAAGCGATTCCAGAAGGACGTACTGTGGCCGAAGTCATTGTCGGTATGAAGCGTTATTTTGATCCGAAATGCATTCCAAGTGTGGCTTATACCGATCCTGAAGTGGCATGGGTGGGCATCACGGAAAATGAAGCTAAAGCAAAAGGCATGAAATATGGCAAAGGAATTTTCCCGTGGGCAGCAAGCGGTCGTGCGTTAAGTATTGGCCGTGATGAAGGATTAACGAAATTAATAATTGATGAAACAACGCATCAGGTAATGGGTGGTGCAGCAGTGGGTCCGAATGCAGGTGAATTGGTTGCTGAAATCGGGTTGGCGATTGAAATGGGTTGTGATGTGGAAGACATTAGCTTAACGATTCATCCGCATCCGACATTATCTGAAACAGTTGCGCTAGCGGCCGAAGTGTTTGAAGGCACCATTACAGATTTATATTTGCCGAAGAAAAAGACAGAAGAGAAAACAACGGTTGTATAACGTTAGGTTAAACCAATGTGCCCAGAAAATCTCTTGCTGGGCACACTCGAATACCACGTTCATCAACGAAATCTTTTTTGCCGATAGCGGAAATTTGCCAGGCATCGCACGCAGGGAAACGTTCTTTCAGATATCGTAATGCAGAGGATAAGGGAGCGTCATTCCATTTGCATTCAATAAACATAATGGGTTTTTTATCTTTTACAATCACAAAATCAACTTCACGACCATCAATATCACGAAAATAGCAAAGATTGATTTCTTCGCCTAATACATCTTGCTGGTAATGTGCCCATTTCAACAATGCACAAGCGACCAGATTTTCAAAACGTAGTGACATATCTGGTACAAGTGTCCAATCGAAATGATAATGTTTTTGTTCTTTTTTAACAGCACGAATTTGAGGCGCGCCAAACGGTGCCAGGCGAAAGATGGCATATAATCTTTCTAGCATTTGCAGCCAGGTTGACACTGCTTTGTGACTGACTTGTAGATCTTCTCGAATACTGTTGATAGAAAGTGGCGAGCCAACCAACGCAGGTAATCGCATGACAAGTAATTCAATATTACCCAAATCATGCACGCGCTCTAACTGCACTAAATCTTCCCGGATGAGACGGGTTCGATATTCACGTGCCCATCTTTTTGATTCTATTTCGGAGGCAGAAAAATAAGGTTCCGGGAATCCACCTAATTGCAAAAGATCCAATAAGTCATGTTGATTTTTTAATTTGAGTTCAGCAAATGATAAGGGATGCATTCTTAAATAATGATAACGACCTTGCAGAGAATCGCCAGAGAAACGGTAATAATCTAGGCGTGCGCTACCTGTGACAAGAATTTGCTGATGCGGCGGTTTCACATCGTATATTCCCTTTAAATAATTACGCCACGTGCGATATTTATGGATTTCATCAAACACCCATAATGGGGCAGTAGGGAATTCTCTATTTAAAATACGTTCACGATGTTCTGGCACGTCCCAGTTCAAATAACCCTTTTGATTATGCAAAAAGGTCTTGGCCAGTGTTGTTTTGCCAACCTGACGTGGTCCCCCAACAAAAACCATTTTTCGTGCCAGATCTTGTTTGATTTGTTCTGTCAAATAGCGTTTTTTCATCATTTGCTTAGTATAATAGTTTTTTATACAACAGTCAAATTTAATCGCGTGTAATTTTGAGTATTAGTTAAATTAATAGCTTTTATTATATACCCATTACACCTCAAGATGCGAGATTTTAACATCCAGATTGCAAGAAGT
>CAZAEO010000069.1:0-11726 GCA_964484285.1 uncultured Coxiellaceae bacterium
TCAGCTAATTCTACTCTTTTTGCAGCCGAGAGAGTAATTGACGACAGGCCCTAAATATAAAAAATATTTTTCATTGAATAAATTATTAACATGAATACTACATAAGCGTAAAATATCAAATCTACGCTTTGCCACGCCCGAAAATAATCAGCGTATTAAAGAAACAGAATACATCCTTGAGTAAATGACTGAATTGCAATTGTATTTTTTGACAATATGCTTACAATAGACTATTGTACAATCAAATAGAAAATGGATAACAAGTGATTCATCCAATAGACTTCTTTCCAAACCTTAAGTAACGTGACAAGGTATTTGAAAAAATGAGCAAGAAACCGGAGTTTACATAGAAGTAAATGAGGATTTCGAGCGTTTTTTTTCAAATAGATTGACCGTTAATTGAGGTTTGGAAAGAAGTCTAATGAATTATTGAGGTGATAAAGTGAAGGATACACATATAGGATGGTATTTAGTCTTTACTAAACCTAACCAAGAAACGATAGCTCAATGCAATTTACAACGTCAGGGATTTCAGATTTATTTTCCTTTATTACAACAATACAAACACCGCAGTAATCTCTACCGAGTGGTCACTGAACCCTTGTTTCCCCGTTATTTATTTATTCACTTAAATTCAGAACTCAATGATTGGAGTAAAGTGCGTTCAACTCGCGGCTGTATATCACTTATACGTTTCGGTTCATTGCCAGCACGTGTACCCGATACGTTGGTTGAGCGGTTAAAGCAAGACGAAGCGATCCGTTTAGTTAAATCACAAACAAGCACGCCCGATTTTAAACCAGGCGACCGGGTACGAGTAACGGATGGCTTACTAACCGATTATGAAGGCATTGTTGAAATAAAAAATAGCCAGCAACGCGTTACATTATTACTTACTATTGCAGAAAGGCATACACGTTCTGTCAGTTTATCTGTACATCAAGTAAAAGCGATTTAACCTAAATTCGGCAGTTGCAAGCGTAACGATAAAGGGTTAATGTTTTTGATAAAGAAAAGGAATTCGTACCAAACATGTCAATTTTATGGAATTTTAATCATTTTACTAAATCAACTACATTTGAAAAAATGCGATCACACGGACGTATTATTGCTTCAGTATATGATTTATGTGCCGTTATTATTGCCTGGACATTCACTTACTGGATATTAAGCAATACTATCCCGGGCCCCCATAAAATCACTGAGTGGCAATTCATCCTAGGGAAATTGATCTGGATTTTGCCTTTACAATTTTTATTATTTCGACTGTACGGACTCTATCGCGGATTTTGGCGTTTTGCTTCCATTCAAGATTTACAAAAAATTCTTTCTGTCTCCGCATTAGGCGGATTCATAATATGGGTTATATTATACGTCAATACTTCCCAAATCTTGTTCCCTGAAACCTATTCGATTGAATTGATATTATTACCACACTCTATCATTGCCTTTTTTTATAGTGTATTTCTAGCTGCATTATTGTCTATTGGCAGATTTTTGATACGTTTAATTAAAGATTACAAACATCTTTATGGAGATCATCAACGCGTTATTATCATTGGAGCAGGTAATGCAGGGGAAGGTCTCGTGCGCGATCTGTTACGCGATAGTTACCATCGCTACAAACCCGTCGCTTTCGTCGACGATAATTTACTCAAATTAGGTCGGGAAATTCACGGTGTCCGTGTTGTAGGCACCATTGCTGAACTGCCCAGTTTAATCATAAAATATGCGATCGATTTGGCCCTGATTGCAATTCCTTCTGCTTCTTCTGCTAGCATGCGTTCGGTCGTCGATATTTGTGAACAAGCCCATGTGCGTTATTACACATTACCTGGCATTAAAGATTTAGCGAATGGACGAGTCAGCATTAACGTATTGCGTAGCGTTTCTCTGGAAGATTTATTAGGGCGTTATCCCGTAACCTGTCAATGGGAATTCATAAAAGCTCACTTAAAAAACAAAACAATCTTAATTACTGGCGGAGGCGGTTCTATTGGCTCAGAATTATGTCGTCAAATCGCAACGTTAGGTGAGAATATTCGATTAGTGATCGTAGATAACAGTGAATATAATCTCTATAACATCGATATGGAACTGCGCCAGCGATTTCCATCACATCGCTTTTATCCCGTATTACTGAGCGTAACAGATCGCATGGGTATTCAAGCTATATTAAAAGAACATCAACCACAGTTGATCTTTCATGCTGCAGCTTATAAGCATGTCCCCATGCTCGAGCATCAACCCAGAGTAGCCATGTATAACAACATCATTGGAACCTGCGTCCTGGCTGAGGAAGCAGTACACGCAAATGTTGAAACTTTTATATTGATTTCTTCCGATAAAGCCGTTAACCCAACAAACATCATGGGAGCAACTAAACGTGCCGCTGAGTATTTTTGTCATAATTTAAACGATGCAATGCAAAAAACGCTCTTCATTACAGTACGTTTTGGCAATGTGTTAGATTCTGCAGGCAGTGTTATTCCCCTCTTTAGAAAACAAATTGAAATGGGCGGTCCAGTCACCGTCACGCATCCTGATATCACACGATTTTTTATGACGATTCCAGAAGCGTCACAACTCATTCTCCAAGCTGCTTTTTTAGGTGCTGGTGGAGAAATTTTTGTTCTCGATATGGGTGATCCAATCAAGATTCGCTATTTAGCAGAGCAAATGATTAAATTAGCAGATAAAATCGTTGGGCAAGATATAAAAATTGTATACACGGGTTTAAGGCCCGGCGAAAAATTATATGAAGAATGTTTTTATTCTAATGAAACGCTGCAGCCTACGCCGCACACAAAAATTTTGCGCGCACAATCACAGCGTCGTGATTTTAAAGAAATAAAACATATTTGTGATCAAATCTCTAAATCCTGTCAAGCAAGCGATACTGCTAACGATAACCTCATTTTATTGTTAAAAAAACTTGTGCCAGAATATCAATCCGTTGAAGAAATAAACGCTTAGAGCCTGTCATTACACGACACACTAAACCGTTGCTCGTCTTCCAAACGCATTGCGGTTAAACAAAATCCCCATACACATCCTGTGTCTAAAGCAAAAACATTCGGTGTATGTGTGATCCCGCCCAATGCCGCCCAATGGCCAAAAATAATTTTCAAATCTGCGCTTGCTCGTTCTGGAACGTTAAACCATGGTATCAAATTGGTTTCTTCTGCTGATATATTTTCTTTGGTAGATAATTCCAAACTTCCGTCACTGTGACAGAAACGTGCTCGTGTAAAATAATTAACAATACAACGAATACGATTCCAGCCTTGGAGTTTGTCATTCCATTGATTAGGATTATTGCCATACATGTGTTGAAAAAATTCGTAGCGCCGTTCACTTTGCAAAATATCTTCTACTTCTTTTGCTAATCGCTTTGCAATCGCAAGATTCCAGGCAGATGCAAGCCCTGCGTGCACCATGGCATAACCTAAACTGACATCATAATAAAATAACGGTTGCTGTAATAACCAATCAATGAGTTCTTCACGATCAGGCGCTGTTAAAATGTCAGTAAGCGTATCATCACGCCAACCTAAATGTGCTTGATGTGCAAGAGCAAGCAAGTGCAAATCATGATTACCTAGCACCATACGTTGACTTTCTCCAAGACTTTTAACAAAACGTATAGCTTCTAAAGACTGCGAACCTCGATTCACTAAATCACCGGTGAACCATAATGTATCTTTTCTTGCATCGAAATGAATTTTTTGCAATAGTTTTTCTAACGCAGAAAAACAACCTTGCACATCACCAATTGCATACGTTGTCATATTGACACCAATGTATTACTTAATTTTACATATTCCGCCACACTGATTTGTTCTGGACGCAACTGCGAATCAATTTGCGTTTTTTCCCAGTCAGTATCACTGACAATATTTTTTAAACAATTGCGTAATGTTTTACGTCGATGTGAAAACGCCGATTTAACCAAATTAGCAAAATGAGTAAAATCCTGCGCCTTATGCAAAAATTCTTGATGCGGAATTAAACGAACAATACTGGAATCAACTTGCGGCGGCGGATAAAACGCTTGGGGCCCTACGTTAAATAATGCATTAATTCGACAGTGATATTGCACCATAATACTCAATCGACTGTAAGCAGCTGTGCCAGTCCTTGCCACTAAGCGATCAACTACTTCTTTTTGCAGCATGAAATGCATATCCAGAATGTTTTTAGCGTATTTTAATAAATGGAAAATAAGTGGAGTTGAAATATTGTAAGGTAAATTACCAATAAGACGAAGCGGCTTTGCATCATGAATCAATTGTGCATAATCAAATTTTAATGCATCCGCTTGATGAATAATTAACGTTCCTTTATCCGCACAACGCGTTTTTAATTGTGGAATCAAATCTCGATCAAGCTCAATGACCTCCAGGCGACCTGTTTTTTTCAATACAGGTAAAGTAAGAGCACCTTGTCCTGGGCCAATTTCAACAATCTGTTGATCCGGTAACGGCATAATCGCATCAACGATCCGCTGAATGATCTGCTTATCTTGCAAAAAATGCTGACCGAAACGTTTGCGAACACTATGCATGCGCATGATTCATTAATATTGTTCTAGTGCTTTACGTGCTGGCTCAAATCCACGTGCGGCCGCAAGTTGAAATAATTGTCTTGCTTTTTCTTTATCTGGTTGAGTGCCAATACCATTCGCATACATCAATCCTAAATTATATTGTGCGCTTGCCAAACCATGCTCCGCTGCTTTTTGATACCATTGAATAGAAATCGTATAGTCTTGTGGAACACTTTTCCCAGCAGCATACATAAAGCCTAACTGATTCTCAGCATAAGGATTACCTTGCGCTGCTGCTTTTTGGAACCAATCCAGCGCACGTCCATCATCTCGTGCTGTTCCTTGACCCAACATATAACGCACACCGAGACTATATTGCGCATCTGAATTACCTTGTTGCGCTGCACGCTCAAACCATGCTGCTGCTCGATTGTAATCGCGCGGTACACCGTGACCCGTACGATACATATACCCTAACGAATATTGTGCTTTTGCATACCCTTGATGTGCAGCACTGCGGTAATAAAGCGCAGCTTGTTCGTAATTACGCGGTACGCCTATTCCTTTTGCGTAGCGATTACCCGTTTGATAAAGCTGTTCCGGCGCTCCTTGAACATATTTTTGACCTGGTTCGTCTGTCAGCTCATTTGACATACGAGAGGCACAACTTGCGATTAATAAACAAAGACCGATCATAACAAGTTTTTTCATAATCATATGGGGTTTCCTTCTCTTTTAACATTTCAGAGATTTTACCATGCAGGAACAGCCTGGTCGTCAAAAATTTTTGCTATTTGCTATCAGCGGGCAGCTGAAAAGCGGCGGTATATTTTGATCAGCATGGATGAGAATGGTATTATCCTAAATTCGGCAGACTGGCCTGCAAAAGGAAGGGTTCATGGGATTAGCACAACAACTGTTAGAAGATATACAAGAAATCAAAAAATTAATACATGAAGATAATGTTTTTTTTGATGAATTTGAAACAAAAGAACTAGATGAATGTTTGCACCGCTGTGAAACGCAAACACAACAGATGTATGATAATTACGGTTCATTTCTCAACTTGCGTTCGCCTCACCGTATTAAAGCTGAATTGCGTCGAAGCTTTAGTGATAGACTGCCTAGTCAATCTGCTCCGCCCGTTATGGTTAGGCGAATGTCTACACCAGATTGCATAGCAACAATACCCAATGCCAGCACCCAAAACAGCATTCAACAATATGGTATTCTCCTGGGAGTGATCGCCACACTGAAACAAATAACTTCAGAAATAACAAAGAAAACCACGGCGCTTCAATATCAACAAGAAACGCAACAAATTGAATATAAGAAGCAATATCAACCGCCTGAAACACCGCATGATAATCCCGAACATACCCTAACAGACGCTTCAGGTTTAATTAAAGATATTTGTAAACGACAAAATAAATTATCACAAGAAATTCAAGATCTCAACCTTGTCGTTAAAACAACACTACATGAAACGAAATCCATGCAATTCGGAATATTCTCGCATGGAGAATCACAAAAAGTCTTATTAACCGAATGTATACAAGCAATAGCGGATCTCAAAAACGAAATGCATAAGGTGATTAAAAGAGCCAAGCCTAAATCGATAAAATCACCAACGAGAAGATGTTGTCCTGATTTGTAAATGACAATGCTCAGAGCCTCTACCATGCGGGGAGAGCCTGATCGTGAAAAATTTTCTTTGCTGCTTTTAAAACATCTTCCGATTGCACTGCTGCCACCAATTGTTGCATACGCGGATCATTTTGTTCATCTTTGCGAATCACTATAATATTAGCATAAGGAGAATCAGGGCCCTCATGAAAAATAGCATCCTTAGTAGGCGATAATCCTGCGGGAACAGCGTAATTAGTATTAATCACAGCGGCTGCAACATCCGGTAAACTACGAGATAATTGAGCTGCATCCAATTCTTTAAATATGAGCTGTTTAGGATTGCGCTCTATATCAACAGACGTTGCAAACAATCCAGCAGTTGTCTTTAATTTAATAAGATGCGCTTCTTGCAGCAACAGCAAAGCTCGCCCCTCATTACTTGGATCATTCGGAATCGCGATGACCGCACCGGCTGGAATCTCATGAATATTTTTAAATTGAGCTGAATACACCCCCATTGGATACACAAATGTTTTACCAATTGAAATCAAATTGTAATGACGATCTTTAATTTGTTGATCAAGATAAGGTTGATGTTGAAACATATTAGCATCAATACTGCCGTCATTCAGAGCCGCGTTAGGCTGAATATAATCAGTAAATTCAATGACTTTGATCTTAAGGCCATAATTGTCTGCTGCCACTTGCTTAGCAATTTCCATCAATTCGGTTTCAGGGCCTGCAATAGTCCCGACTTTCAATACGTTTCTGTCTTCCGCATTGCAAGCAGCTAACAAAAAAATACAAAAGCTCACAAAGATGTTCAAAAATTTTCTGATCATACTATTTACTACCCCTTTTTCGAAAAAGCAAACCGCTTTGCAATGATATCACCGGCATATTGAATTAATTGTACAATCAAAATCATAATCAAAATTGTCACCAGCATAACGCCAACATCAAAACGTTGGTAACCATAACGAATCGCAAGATCTCCCAAACCACCGCCGCCAACCGCCCCCGCCATAGCAGAATAACCGACAAGACTAATCATGGTAAGCGTCAAGCCATTGATAATGCCAGCTAGCGCTTCTGGAATCAGTACTTTTAAAATAACCTGCCAAACCGTTGCGCCCATTGCCTCTGCTGCTTCAATTAAACCCTGAGTAACTTCAAGTAATGCATTTTCTACAACGCGTGCAAAAAACGGAATAGCACATAAACTTAATGGAACAATTGCAGCGTTCGTCCCAATCGATGAACCCACAAGAAAACGAGTCAAGGGAATCACTGCAATCATCAAAATAACAAATGGAATAGAGCGTGTCATGTTAACAATGACTGCTAAAAATTGATGCATGAATATATGTTCCAGAATATTATTTTTGCGTGTGATATACAAAAGCGTACCTAACGGCAAACCCACGAATGCAGTGATGATGCCGGAAACAAATACCATATAAAGCGTTTCGCAACTCGCGCTAAACAAAAGAAATAATATCGTTTGGAACATGGCCTAAAATCTCTACCTGAACACCTAATTGAATTAAATGCTGAATGCCCTTTGTCAATTGCTTCTTTTCACCATCGATTGCCAAAATCATAATGCCCATTGCGTGTTCTTTAATGTATTCCACATTTGCCTGCAAAATATTAATCTTCAATTTAAATTGATTAACGAGTTGCGCCATCACAGGTTGTGTAGCTGCACTGTCAAAGAACCACAAACGCAATACTGGATGCGTATTCGTTTGTTCTTGATGAACAACATGTTTTGCGATCGCCATAGGCAATGATTGTTGTAACGTTGAGACAATAAATTTTTTCGCGACCGCTGTTTTAGGATGCGAAAAAAACTGACCGACCTCATTTTCTTCAATCATTTTCCCATGTTGTAAAATAGCGACACGGTCACAACACGCTTTAATCACGGCCATCTCATGCGTAATTAATAAAATAGTGAGCCTCAGTGTGTCCCGAATATTTTTTAATAATTCCAAAATGGTCAGCGTCGTCTCTGGATCTAAAGCACTGGTTGCTTCATCCGACAACAGCACTTTAGGCTTAGAAGCCAGCGCCCGTGCAATTGCTACACGTTGTTTTTGTCCACCGCTTAATTGCGATGGATAATGATTTTTTTTATCGGTTAAGCCCGTTAAGTCTAACAATGGACGAATCACCTGTGAAATTTGCTGACGGCTCGCGCCATGCAGTTCGAGCGGCAAAGCAATGTTGCCATACACCGTTCTAGTATGCAGCAAATTAAAATGCTGAAAAATCATGCCCATTTTACGGCGCGCGTCACGTAAGGCGGGTGCCGATAAAGTCGTAATTTCTTCATTATCCACGATAATGTTGCCAGCAGTCGGTTTCTCTAATAAATTAACGCAACGAATCAATGTGCTTTTTCCCGCACCGCTTTTGCCAATCACTCCATAAATTTCACCGGCTTTTACATGCAAATTGATATCGTGCAAGGCAGCAATATGACTGCTTGATGTTATATAATTTTTGCTAATGTGTTCTAGAGTTATCATAAATAGCCTATTTTCCTATATAATGCCTTTTTTTCTGATCATGGGGAACAAAATACGTGATTTCACCTTTATTAACAGATTTATACCAACTCACCATGGCTTATGGTTATTGGAAGTTAGGGATACACGAGCGCGAAGCCGTGTTTCATCAACTATTTCGCAAACATCCCTTTCGTAGTCAATATGCTGTTCTGGCAGGGTTAGCCAATGCAATTGATTTTTTACAGCACTGGCATTTCAAAGAAGAAGATGTCAATTATTTACGCGGATTACGTGCTCCCAATGGCACTACTTTATTTACCGATGAATTTTTAGATTATTTAAAAGAATTACGTTTTAGTTGTGATATTGATGCCATTCCAGAAGGCTTTATTGTTTTTCCGCACGAGCCGTTATTGCGAGTAAAAGGACCCCTTTTACAAGCGCAATTAGTAGAATCCACATTATTAAATATTATTAACTTTCAAACGTTAATCGCAACCAAAGCAGCGCGTGTGTATCAAGCAGCCAACGGTGATCCGGTTTTGGAATTTGGTATGCGGCGCGCCCAAGGGCCTGACGGCGCATTATCCGCCAGTCGCGCTGCGTTTATTGGCGGCTGTGTTGCTACTTCGAATGTGCTTGCAGGTAAACTTTACGGCATCCCTGTATCGGGAACACACGCACACAGTTGGGTCACTGCATTTCCTGATGAAATCAGTGCGTTTAACGCTTACGCAGAAATCATGCCGCATAATTGTGTACTCTTAGTCGATACCTATGACACAGTACAAGGTGTTAAAAACGCGATTGAAATAGCTAAAAAACTGCAAACACAAGGCTCCGAATTACGCGCTATTCGTTTAGACTCGGGTGATCTCGCCAAGCTAAGTATCACCGCACGCCATTTATTGGACGAAGCAGGTTTTACCAATACCAAAATAATTGCCAGCAATAGCTTAGATGAATACGTTATGACACGACTTAAAGAACAAGGCGCCAAAATTTCGATTTGGGGTGTAGGCACACACTTAACAACTTCTTACGATCATCCCGCATTAGATGGAGTCTATAAGCTCTCCGCAGTACGTGATGCTAAAGGAATATGGCAATACAAATTAAAATTATCTGAAGAAGCAGTGAAAACGTCCAATCCGGGCATACACCAGGTGCGCCGTTTTTTTCATGGCCCCCAGTCTGTGATGGATGTTATTTATGATCTTGAGTTGGGAATATCTGCTACGCCTAAATGCATCTCGCTTGATGCCCCGCATGCTGCTATCACATTAGATAAACACGATCATTCTATTGATTTACTGCAACCTGTTTTTCGTGCAGGAAAATTAGTTTATAAAATAGAACCTCTGCAAGCCATACGTGCGCGTGCAATTGAACAAGTAACTCAATTTTTGCAAACACATCAACATGCAGCTTATCCTGTTGGCCTTGAAAATAATCTGCATGAATTAAAACAACAACTCGTTAAACGTTATGAGTAACACTTCTTACCCACGACGCCGCGTACGCAGCTTTGTGCGACGTGACGGACGAATGACAGATGCTCAAAAAAATGCATTAGCGACTGTTTGGCCGCGCATCGGATTACATGTACAAGATGGGCCCATTCATTTAGAACGCATTTTTGCACAAGAAGCGTCTTGCATCTTAGAAATTGGTTTTGGTTCCGGCCATTCATTACTGGAAATGGCAAAAGCGCAGCCAGGACATCATTTCATTGGCATTGAAACCCATCTACCTGGTATTGGTACATTATTATTAAATATCGATAACGAACAATTACACAACATCCGCATTTATTATGCAGATGCAGTGGATGTGTTAACACAGTGCATTCCTGATGATAGTCTTGATGGCATACAAATTTTTTTTCCCGATCCATGGCCTAAACGCAAGCACCATAAACGCCGTTTAATTCAAACTCCATTCGTCCAACTCTTGTTATGCAAGTTAAAACTACATGGCTGCTTACATTTAGCAACCGATTGGCAACATTACGCTGAACAGATGATGACAGTTTTATCCAGCCTGCCACAGCTGGAGAATCAGGCAGGGATCAGGCAATATGCAATGCGTTCGATTCATCGTCCCGTTGTGACTAAATTTGAAAAACGGGGAACAGAAAGCGGTCGCGCCGTTTGGGAATTGCAGTTTATTAAATGCTCTATTTGAAATGCTGGACTTTATAAGACTGGTTCACTACTCTTTATGCAAATAAAATAAAAGGATTCTAACATGATGCTACCGACCATAAAAAATTTAATACTAATCGCTACATTAGGCATAACAGGTACCGCTTATGCAGTAGGTGCAGGTTTTTACTTGGGTGGTCAATTAGGCCAAACCAATATCCATAATAAAGCAAAAACTGTGGAAATAAACAGCGGATCGAGCTCAGTCACGCCAACCAATAAGGGAATTGGCGAACGTATTTTTGTCGGATATCAATTTGATGATTATATAGGGATTGAAGCGGGTGGAATTCACTATGCTGATTCAACGTATAAAGTTTCAAATGGATGTTCCAACCCTAGAACACAGCAAAATGCGATTGATTTTTTGGGAAAATTCAGCTATCCATTTTCCAGCATTGGCGTAGATCTATTCGCGAAAGCAGGCTTTGCGTATGTAAACAGTTACAATACAGGCACACTTGATTCTGGGAATCTCAGTTCATGCGGCGGTACGAACACATCTAAATATTCTGCTCGACCTGCAGCCGGATTCGGCGTCAGTTACGATATTACCCAAAATTGGGTAGCAGATTTCTCTTTCAATCGCATGTTTAGCGGCAGCACTATTCAAACCTCGGATTTCATTGCGCTTGGCATTTCTTACCATATCGTAGACAAATATTGCGGCCAATTTTTATGTTGAAAAATTCCTGCCTATCCGGTTGTCACATACTTTCGAATTTGTGACACAAATCTGCATGCTATCCGAAAAACATGCTCTTGCCTCGTCATGTATGGACCCTGCCCTGGATGCAAGAGGTATTTTCAATTTCTAGCAAA
>CAZAEO010000070.1:0-3559 GCA_964484285.1 uncultured Coxiellaceae bacterium
TTTATATTTCCTGGGCTGTGTAGGGATCGAACCTACGACCTATTGATTAAGAGTCGGATAATATCTCTTATTAACACATTTCATTCCTTTTCATCTTAATTCACAATGAAATAAAAATACCCTATAAATAAAGCTATTTTTTCTATATTATCTCACCAATTCATTTCAAGATATCTCACCTCTAGCCACCATTTTAGAGGAACCTTGAAAAGAACCTTAAAAATCAGCAATTGAAGGAAAGGCCATGGAACAATTCACCGATAAAATGATCAAAGCACTTAAACCAAAGGAGTATATTTATGACGTGCGCGAACAGAATGGCTTTGCTGTTCGTGTCTTTCCTTCTGGCAAAAAATCCTGGGTATTTATCTATACCTACGGGAGTAGAAAACGCCGTATGACTCTAGGCGACTACAAGACCATGACGCTTGCCGATGCTCGTATAAAGCACGGAGATGCCTATAAAATGCTCAAGAACGAAGATAAAGACCCTGCACAAGTTCAAAAGCTTGAAAAAGCCAGCAGCCGCGACTCATCCACTGTTAGTGGCCTTATTGAGGAATATATTGAAAAATGGGCGCTTCCACGTAAACGCTCCTGGAAAGAAGACAAAAGAGTTTTAGAGCGTGACGTTAAGCCTATTTGGGGTAGACGAAAAGCCAAGGACATCGCCAAGCGTGATGTTGTCCTACTTCTTGAAGACATTGTTAAACGTGGCGCTCCTATTGCAGCTAACCGTGCTTTTGCCTGTGTGCGCCGCATGTTTAATTTTGCAGTTGAACGAGATATTATCACCGCCACCCCATGCGCAACCATCAAAGCCCCATCCAAAGAAAACCAACGTGACCGCTGCCTTACTACGGATGAAATTAAATCTTTTTGGCACGCCTTAGAAATAGCACCTATGTCAGCCGCCACCAAGATAGCTCTCAAGCTGCAATTGGTTACAGCACAACGTAAAGGTGAAATTCTTGGTGCTGAATGGAGCGAAATTGATCTTGAAACACGTTGGTGGATAATCCCCGAGAGTAAAGCAAAAAATGGCGTTCATCACCGCGTAGCTTTGTCCGAGTTAGCCATTGAACTTCTGAAAGACCTTAAAAAACTAAACAGCAAATCACGCTGGCTATTCCCTTCTGATACAGGAAAATCTCATATGCGCGGCGAGTCAATTGGCAAAGCCGTTCGTCGCAGCAATGAAGTGGTTTTTCGAAAAGCCAAAATTAACCATTTTACTCCTCATGATCTTAGACGTACGGCAGCAACTCATATGACAGAAATGGGGATATCGCGCCTAGTGGTTAGCAAGATACTTAACCATATTGATAGCAGTATTACCGCCATTTATGATCGTCACAGCTATGATGCTGAAAAAAGAAATGCGCTTGAATCATGGGGGAAAAGACTTAGCCAACTAATTGATTCTTCAAAAAACACAGATAACATCATCGATCTTGATCGTAACAATAGACAAAAAATATCTAATCTATAGGACATTGCACTACTGGTACTATGTGCTATAATCAACAAAAGGAATATACCGTGATAGAGGTTAAAGCAACACCAAGATTCATGCGTTTAGCCAAAAAAGCTATGACGCCAGAAGCATTGCAAGAATTGACTGACACGTTGGCCTTAGACCCTGAACAAGGCGCAGTAATTAAAGATACCGGCGGCATCAGAAAGATACGCTGGATGACTGGAAAAGGTGGCGGGAAGCGCGGCGGACTCAGGGTGCTCTATTATTTTGATGGTGAACAGCTCGTTTTATTGGTGACAATGTTCAAGAAATCCGACCAAGAAAATATTGATGCTGGAGAAAAAGAAGAATTACGTAAATTGATTAAAGAATTATTGGAGTAACCACCATGAGTAAAATAGGCAAAGATTTAATTAGTGCGCTGAAAGAAGCTAAAAAGAAAGGGCTAGTGACGCTACAGACTTCCCCCGATGTTGGCAAGCTACGCAAAAAATTAAAACTGTCACAGCGCGAATTTTCCGTTGTTTATCATATTAACATTGAAACTTTACGCAAGTGGGAGCAACATCAGCGTGACCCTGATAGTATTAGCCGCGCCTATCTGAAATGCATTCAAAACGATCCCGCATTAATCCGAGAGTTAGTAAACAAATAAGATATTAGATCAATGGCGCCGCTTTAAGGAGCACAAACACCCTCTAGCGTTTTTATAATATCATCATATATAGGCGCGAGTTCGTAACGTTTTCTATTTTCAATGATACTTGGATATTTACTCTCTATAATTTTCACAAGTTCAGCTAAGCTTTCTTCTCGTGATAATGTTTGCGATAGGTCAGTTTTAATTTTTTCTACTTCTGGCATTAATTTTTCTTGATCTGCGACGATGTTTTGTAAAGTAACAATTGATATTTGCAATGAGGGGATGAAAGTCAATATGGAGCGAAAGCCAGGGATTCCTCCTCTATGAGAATAGTATTCACCAAAAGCATCCGACTTCATGATTTCTATACCATAACCATAATAAGCCTCGACTCGCTCTGTTAGTAGATATGGTTTCAAAATTAACTCAAGTAAAAATTTAGGAATTATTTTGCCAGCATATAAAGCATTATTCCATTTCAGCAAATCTTCAGTCGTGGAGACAAGACTTCCTGCTGCACCAGGGACTTCCATCGATTCATAACGATTAACTTCTTCTAAGCTTGCATCTTGTTTTGCCATCTCATACTGATATCCCCGAGCTAAATTTAAAAATCTAGCATCTGACCGTATAAGATCATCGACGGTACCTTGAGTTGGTAAAAAAGTTGATCGCATTTCCAATGGCTTAAAGAAAATATTTTCCAAATAAACATCAAGATGTTGTTGAGAAATTTGTTCGATGATTATTCCTAATAAATAGTAACCTGAGTTACTGTATGAAAATTTTTCTCCAGGTATAAATTCTAGATTATGTTTTTTGAAAAAAGTAATAAGATCTGAATTTTTAGGAAATTTCTGTTTTTCAAAATCAGGCAAGCTCGTGTAATTTGTTATTCCTGATGAATGGACTAACAATTGATGTATTGTTACGGTCTTTGCCCATGCTGGCATTGAGCTATTCCATATTTCATGTTCTGCAGGTAAATAGTGCTCTATCGTATTATTTAACTCTGCCTGGATGTACTCTTTAAGTTTCGCGTGATCATTTTCATGAATATTTTTATCTAATAGCGCTTTCAGAATTGCCACTGCAGTAAATTGTTTTGTAACTGAGCCTGCAAGAAACTGTGTATCCATAGACACAGGGATTTTTTTTGAAAAATCAGCATAACCAAAACATTTTTTATAAATAGTTTCTTTATTTGTAGCAACAATTATGCAACCGCTGTGTTGCATAATGAGTTGATTAATTGTATTTTCAATTTTATTCTGCACTTCTTCTAGATTTAATTTGTATATCATTACCACCTCTGATCACCAATTTTAAGCAATGATAAATCCATCAGCACCAATATTTACCTAATAGCCCCATAAAAAAACAAAGGCCTCTTTTGAGGCCTTTTAGAAATATTTTCCCTTTGCAGGAAACAGAAA
>CAZAEO010000070.1:3569-11716 GCA_964484285.1 uncultured Coxiellaceae bacterium
GAGGCCTTGTGCCCTACCGCAGAACGATAGGGGAGGTAGTTACCTATATTGTAACCCCGATCCGGGGAATTTCAATTTATTTCAAGCAATTTCAGCTTAACTCTATGCCATAATGATTATAAATTAATTTAGCCTATTAAGATTCACTCTTCTCCCTTTCAGCTAGCACATACATTTCATAGGAATGATTTGAATCAGATGAAATATTGATTCTACCCTCTTGATGAGGTGTAACGATAACCTGTGGCTTTGAGTGCATTTTCTCTGCGCCATTACTGTATTGAATGTCGTAATTGATTCCAATAGCATCATTCCTCCCATATTTAGAGACGTTTCTTGCTACTAACTCCATCCTAAGGCCTTGGGCACCAACATCGTTGGTATTTGTAATAACGATCAATGCTTTTTGATTTTCAAGAGCAACTATGACGGGGCTTGAAACAAGCTTTCCATCAATAAATATTTTTGATGTTATCTTAAAAGTATTTTTATTTTTATCTGCAATACCGCTTGTCATAGCAATGGCTGTTGCACCCGACAAAACTAAAAAAGTACTTAATACAGATATTAAAAGTGAACGTTTCATTGTTTTTGATTTCATAGCTAGGAGCCTCCTTTTTATGGTTGAATCTGTCATATTGGTAAAAATTAAATTTCCTCTTAAATTTTCTGGTTGAGCGCAGGTCATTGCTAAAAGAAGGCTTCCGTATTCTTTAGTATCGGCATTTGCTGCCACACAAGTTTTTTCATCACAAAAAATTTCCATCTCCAGCTCAAGCTTTCTATGAAGAGAATATGCCCAAGGCACAAAAAATAACAAGGCTTGCACAATAAGAGACAGTAATTTCCATAAAGAATCGTTTTGCTCTACATGAATTTTTTCATGCGCTATACTCATTTGGATTTCTCTTGGCGTCCATTTTTTTTCTGCATCTGATGGAAAGTAGATTTTAGCTTTTGGAAATCCAAAACTTAAAGGGCTTTCGATATGCTCATTGAGAAGAATAGATTTCTCTTGAATGACTGACTCAAAAGACGAACCCAATTTTTTTATCGCACTTAAATAAGAAAATAAAATTCGAGATAACATCATCAAAAAGCCCATTCCATATACAAGAAAAATATAAAATGGCCAATTGATTTGATGCTCCGTCAATGTGATAGACAGCCTGGATGTTGATAATTGATTGGCAAATTGACCCGGCAATGTGATTTCTAACACTTGCCAAGAAGATAATCTCCAGAGAGTAAAAATAAAAGGTGCTAGTGCTAGCACAACTAAGCCAATTTTAATTAAGATAATTTTTTGTTTTGAGAATGCATTTGCAAAATCCAAGATACGAATCAATATTAAATTAATAAGACTTAACCCAGACAACGAAGCTAAGAAAAAAAGACACTGTAAATAATTCATTTCTAATCCTTGAGAAGTTGTTTGAGTGTCTTAATTTCAGCATCACTCAATTGTTCGTTTTCAACTAAGTTCAAAACCAATTTGCCAGGACTCCCACCAAAAAGACGTTTAGCTATTCTTTTTACTTCTGATATCAGGAATTTTTCTTGTTGAAGAATAGGCAAATAAACAAAAGCTTTTCCACTTTTTTGATGTTTAATGTAGCCCTTCTTTTCCATTGCTTGCACTAAAGTGAGGAGAGATGTATAAGCTGGTTTTGGCGTTCTGTGAAGCAAATCCAAAATATCTGCAATTTTAAGAGGGGCATTCGTCCATAAAACGCGCATTACTTCAAGTTCATTTTCTGTTAACCCAGGTTGTCGTGGTCTTGGCATAACTTTCCTTATTTTATTTAGCGTAAATGTTATTGAATACTAAATTCGCGTCATTAGTCGAAACGATCGTTAAACCCGTACCTGACATAATGGAAACTTCTTTGTCATCTTGTTTTTCTAAAATTTCGACTTTTATATTATCAACTTGCGGATCATTAACTGACACAATCATCGTACTTAAAGCACTTCCCTTTACCGTTTCTTCATAAGGAGTAAATAAACGTTCCATGGGCTTATCCCCAAAAAGAAAATGTATAACACGATAGCCATTTTTACCTGTTACAACATATGAACCAGTAAATGGTACTGATTGTTTTTTCGAATTTTGAGAAATAATTCTTAAAATGAATGTTTTTTCGATGGGAGAGAAACTTTGATCTGCATAAATTAGGCTCATGGGTAGTATCGAAAATGCAAAGATTATGGCAGTTTTTAAAAATGTTCGCATAGGCTAAGCTCCTTGTTGTTTGGCAGACTGGATTAATCTACTAGTTAGGTAGTAGCATAACCTGATGCAAGCATAATGCAACTAGTTAAATAGTAGATAAGCCATAAAGTTTATTGCTTTGAGGTTATACACTTACTTCTCTCTTATCTGCGATTACCTAAAAGCTCCCCGCAATTGATTTGGCAATATTTGACTTTGATAGCCATTAAAGAAGGGAAATAAATAGACGGTCACTTTAATAAGACCCTCCTAACATTTCCCGTTTTTCAGCTTCATATTTTTGCAAATTAATTAAATGCTTTTGGGTGTCAACTAATTCCAGGATAGCTTTACCCTGACTGGGGGTAATATCTTGACTGGCTATGGCAAGCAAAACCCTTTCACCCATCGTCAATAAAAGATCAGTTTTAGTAATGTCTTCTGGGAGTTCAATATTAATGGGTTCTCCGTGCGGCTTTGCGGGTAGTATGCGTTCAAGAAATAATCGAAGCATAGCTTCATTTCCAGCCAGGGCTTTTTCGATCGCGAGATTAATCAATTCTTCAGCACGCGGTACTACTAAGCTATCAAAAATCTGTTGGCGATGCCCTGTACCTTTTGGGCGCCCGCTTGGATTACCGCTTTCACCAGATTGAAATTTCATACTAAACTCCTGTTATTTCCTGTTATTAACAGATGAATCTTGAATTTAACAAGTTAAACGCCTCCCTATTGGCAGTGTCATTGTTGACTGTTAAATTACTGTTAGCATTGTCAACATTGGCACTCTTTACTAGACGATTTTAAAATTAATTTTTAACTATTAACAAAATATGCTTTTAGGTTTCTTAATGATCGCTTACATTCAGTAATAAACCGAGAAGCACTTCTGATATCAGCACAACGTCCGCCATGTTTATAAGCATTCAGCTTACTGACTTCTTTCCCTTCGGGTGATTTTGCTCCCGTTGACTGCTGCCATGGTTTCCATTTCTGGATTAATTGTGATTGTCTTTTCCGTTCCTCTAAACTCCAATGTCTCATGTTTTGCCTCTCTTAATAGTTCGTTTGCAACATTTTCATTTTCTTTTGAAGCCGGTGAGTTGTTTACTTGCTGGTTAACAGCATTATTCTGTTGTTGAACGTTTTGCTTAATAAAAGTAATTTGATCAGGATTCTTTATTTGAGCTAGTGTCGCTAATGTAACTCGGCATTGAGCTTGAGCTTTTAGGGCTATCATTGCTGTTAATTGCACTTGGGGTGTGAAATCGGCATATGCTAATTGATTAAGCATTCTGTCAAACAAAGCATTTAAAGCTATCGCTTGTGAATATAAATGCCTTTCAATATACACTAGATTGCCATTCTTAATTTCCAGTTCTTGCTTTTGTATTTCTTTAAATAAAGCACGAGTGTCAATACGAGTGCTATCATAAGGATCATATTTTATGTTTTTAATCGCTGTTATAGCGACACCTTCTGGAAAAATAGCAATACTTGCAGGAATAGTATTATCATTTTTGTCGTTGATTTCTTTATTTTTCTTTTTAGCTTCATTACTCATAACCGACTCCTTTCAATTAGTCTTTTGAATAGATAAATCGCGAAAACATAAAAGTGCCACATCCAAATCATGCGAGTATTCTTTAATGACATCACTAATATAGTCTTCTAAAAATTTCTCGTCATCACCGCCATAATACATGCTGATTTTTTTAATAAGACTTTTCAACTCACTTATTTTGCAAGCATCGATACAGGATTTTTTCTTCACAATACGCGAAGTATGCGGTGACGTTGTTGACAATGTTAAAGCACCGAGAGGAGTGTCAACTCTGTCACTTCGATTTAAAGTATGATCACTATCTTTTTCTTTAATGCGATTTATCCACTTACCCATTTATCACCCCCGACTGCTTTACCTTGGGATTAATTAAATAGGTAATAACTTCTTTTTGTCCTTTTGCTGGCGGCCTCACAAATTTTCGCAGCCATCCTGCATCAACAAGCTCGTCACACGCTGCTTGAGCAATATCCTTTTTCTTTAAAATTCCTTTCTGCCGGTACACGTCCCTAACTGTAAAACCATTTTTTAATTTATTTCCCATAATTTTTTTAGCCAATGCCGCTGCTGCTTGCGTTTCTATATCAACAACCAATCCATAAATGCGTCTTGCATGGCTTTCTAAATACTCACACCATGCAGCAGCCATCTGAACATGATCAATAGAAATACTTTTTCTTTGTTCACCATCTGCCAAATCAATTAAATAGAACAATAAAGCTAAAGCTGGCATTAACTTTTTATATTTTGATAAATGTTCTAAGATGGCCGAGTGATCATCGCTTGATAATTTATTTTCTTCTAAATCAGTAAGCCACTCATAAAACTCTTCTTGAGCGCTCGTATCAAATCTGAAATATGGGAATTTTTCACCTTCATCGATCACCGCTCCACATTGGATAAAATCCATATCAGCTAATTGTTTAATGATATTAAAGACACGTGCTTTAGCATCTTTATTTGGCTTTTTATCAACTAATTTCCATTTTGTAGTATCAGGATAGACTAAAAGCTGGAAGCGCTGGATTAACCCATCATTGTCCCCATGTATTGCGCCATAAAGATAACTGATTAACCTGTCAGGCTGAATAGTACCAAACACAGAAATACACACATTTTCAGCATCATTAGTACCCCGACCTATGCGATCAGTTGTATGAGAAGCATTACCATTCCAACCTTCTAAATAAAATGATCTATCGCCTTCATGACCAACTTTCTCCCATGCTCTAAGCAATCCCATGAGTTCATCACGGAACACTAAAATTCCTCTTAAATTTTCCACTAATAATTCAATTAACTTTTCTATTGTCACATCGTTCGTTTTAAAACGTTTTCTTCTCGGCTTTTTTGGTTCCTTCAAATTATCAAGCAATGCCATTAGTTGTGTGGGAGTTAATTTTGTTTTTTCATCATCTTCACCCGCTTTTAGTATATTTTTTTCGGCAGATTCCAATTGACTGATTATTGCTTTTCGTTTTGCCTTGTATGCCTCCATTTCTAAATTATATTTTTTAATTTCTTCGTTAATAGCAACCCTAGCATCGGCTTCTAAAATGTCTAGAAAGCGCATTGCCTCTACGACCGGTGGTGTTTTTAGTTTCCCTGGCTTTGCAACAATTCCACCCCATAAATTAGGAATGATAAGCCAGTTATCTTCTTTTTTAGGCTTGATACCGCAACCAGCCCCAACGATAGATGAAACGACACTTAACAAAGCGGTAACAAAAAAATCTAATGGGCACTGCATTCTTTCTGCTACATCAGTTGCATAGTCATGAAAGGACTTGGGAATAATACTCGTAGGTAATAATTCTACTGGGTGCAATTCATTTTGTATTAATTCTGGTTCAGGCCATTCGTCATCATCTTTGCGTGATTCTTTTTCTAATTGTCTTTTAACTTCTGCACCATTTGTGAGTCGCATTAAGTCGTTAAAATCCGTTGGCTTGCTACTCACATCAATGCCAGTAAAATCCGGATAGACATATTTCACACCAATAGAAGCAGCAGCTTCTTGAGCTTTTTTAAGGCCAGGATTATTGTCAGTATAAATATCGTTATCAGCGACAATAATAATTTCCGCCTCAATTAACTTGGCCCTAATTGCTCGCACTACAGGTAATAAATTACCGCAATTAAAAGCACAAGCAACCGCACATCCAGTGACTTGATAGATTGTCATACATGTTGCATATCCCTCACCGATATAAAGCTTATCTGTCTGCTTTCTCATCTTACCAATAGGTAAATAATTTCCAGAAATCATGCCTCCAGATAAAAATCGTTTTTCACCTTCGGAAGAAATAAATTGCAAAGTTTGCAATTGCTTATCAATACCAAACAAAGGAATAATCAGTTTGTCATCAGCACTCACGCGAACACCAAATGCCTTAACTCCTTTTTTCACCAGATAAGGATGATCATTAGTAGCGGGTTTCGATTCACTCCAAATGCGTTTGGCAATTTCCCTAGCTTCGCTTTGTCTTTTCTTTTTTTCCTCCTCATGAAGTCGCTTTGATTTATTGACTTGATCGGAAAAAACTCGGCTTTCTTCCAATGACATGTCTTCTTTATGCTTAGAACACCAGGTTATATGCTCGCCGCTATTGTGACACCACCACCCAAACATCCCTGCATAAATATCATTGATGGAATGCAAGGCATAAAACCCATCCTTAATGCCTGGCTTATCTCCATTAACATGAAAACGGTGCAACTCTCCATCTGGAATAATTGGTTCATCAGTGATGATACCTTCGCGTGCCATTCTTGCTCTGAATTTTTCAATGTCATTCATCTTACACCCCCCGCAATCTCAATAAGTTAATCAACTTAGTGCAAAGACGACGGGGGATAATCCCACGCGCACCTAGCTGAACTAAAAGGCTCTTTATATAGATAGAGACTTGCCATGGAGGTGGTTCTGATTTAAAAAATCCACTATCATTGGGCTCGTAGGATTTTTCTTTTTTACCCTCGAATTGTTGACCCGTCAGTCGAGTTCGAGGGGTTGTATCTTTAAGCTCTCTACGCATTTTGCTTTCCCTCCGCTGGTCTTGATCGTACCCAAGCCAATACCTCGGAGAGTAACCACCCACACGCCGATGAGGATAACCGACGCCGTTGTGGAAATTTTTGCGCTCTTTCTAAACGCCATATTGTCGTATCACTAAGGCCAGTAATTTTTCTAACCTCAGGCTTACGAATGATTGCATCTGAACTGTCGTAAATAGTCATGTCGATTCCTTGTATTGCATAATATTGCGTGAACACAAGGACTATTCTTCACAGGGGGAAAACAGGAGAAAGAGTTGCTAGAAAAAATTATCAATTAAAATAATTTATATGAATCAAGGAATTAAGAATAATGTTATTAATGTGATATAGAATATTCTGCTATGACGTAGAACGTTCTGCTGATTTGACTGGTTTTCTAGTGTGTTTAGTATAAGAAGCCAGCTCCGGAACCTCTTTTTTAAGTGATTCATAGATGGGTTTTTCTTCGCACTGAATGAATCGAGCAACATCTTCCTTTGTAAATTTTACCTTTGGATATTTCTTTTTTAATTCTGCATAAATCTTGAAGCCTCGATGCATAATTGCTTCAGCACGTTGCTCTAATGATTGAGTTTTAATCTCAAATTTACGTTCTTCTATTTCTTTGAGAATAAGAGGAGTAATGTGAAATTCTAAATTATCGATAAGCATTCCCTTGTCGCCATTTCCAAAGATTTTTTTAATTTCCTCAAGCACAGTTTCACTTGCCCTTACATTCGTATAACCAACATACTGCCTACGACCAAAACTGAGAGTCTGTCTAACCTGTCCACCCCATCCATCACCCATCATTCGAGAAGATGGGGCTTCTACCTCAATTTCTGCCGATTTCTTATTAAGCCCCTTATCTCTAATAGCAGAAAGATTGCTTCTAGATAAGACTCGATCTTCCTCTGTTCCATCAACAATAAACGTTAGTTGGTATTTTCCATTGATGGCTTCTTCAATAATGGCGGTAATCGTTTCATCACGATATAAACTGCTTAAAAATTTCCCAACCTGGTTCATACCTCCTCCCTAGCAGCCCTCTTGGAGGAACCTCCAGAGGAACCTTAAGCATTTTTTGATGCGGATTTTACATTCAGAGAAATATAAATTTTTCTTTATTTATCAATATGGTGGGCTGTGTAGGGATCGAACCTACGACCTATTGATTAAGAGTCAACTGCTCTACCAACTGAGCTAACAGCCCGGATAAATTTTTGTAAAAATTATGGGGTGAACGACGGGGATCGAACCCGCGACAACCGGAATCACAATCCGGGGCTCTACCAACTGAGCTACGTCCACCATAACAAGAAACAAGGT
>CAZAEO010000071.1:0-11404 GCA_964484285.1 uncultured Coxiellaceae bacterium
ATTCGCAAAAATTTTATCTCGATTATCTGCTTTTTCGCTTGAGCCAAGAGATATTAAACAGGCTCTAAGATCTCAACATAGGTAAACATCAAAACGGCTGCTGCTGCCTGAAAAAGTGACATGAGGTTTTATTCCTGCTAATTCGGGTGCAAGTCGTGGCCTTTTTACCACAACCCGTTCGGTGGCACAAGTCAGTGCTACGTTAAGTAGTGGAGCGGCATCGTTATCATCTCCTATCATTTCATGGAAAATGCGCATTTCTTTTTTAGGTAAAGCGGATTTTGTACGGGTAGGGAACATGGGGTCGAGATAAATGATATCGGGCCGATCAGCGAGATTTTTCAGTAAGGGGATGGCGTTACCTTGAATAAGATGCATGCGTTGCATGATAGGAGTAAGTTTAGGATTTTTAGAAGCGCGTTGAATACCGTCTTGAACAAGCGCATGAATAATAGGAGAGCGCTCAATGAGAGTGATTTCAAAACCAAGTGCAGCAATAATAAAGCTGTCACGCGCTAACCCAGCGGTTGCATCAATGATGGTTAGTGGTTGCGTGCGTTTTTTTAATCCTAAGGCGCGCGCCAATGCTTCGCGCCGTAAGCTGCTATGCTGACGACGATACGTCATTTTGCCGGATTGAAAATCAACATATAACGGCAGAGATGAGTCATTGGTTTTTTGCAAACCTAAATAATCAGGTGTCAGTAACAGTAAATAAACCGCTGCTGCTGAAAATGGAAGATGTAATTGTTCAGCTAGCGTGCGGGCAGTAGGTTCGAGAGCAGAGAAGTGTGTGTAGACCGCTATTTTTTGCATGCGTCAGGCTTTTCGCTATTTTGCCCTACCAATAAATGTATTGGCCAGATCATCGTATATTCTGTTTCAGGATTTCCCCATGTTCTTTTAAGATCGCTCATGATGGAGCTTAGTGGATTAGCATGATTACGCTGTTGATATTCTTTTAATGCTGACCAGGTTTGTAAGTAGCCTAGTAAATCTGCAAAATTCATGCGTTTTTCAATCGTAAATTTCGGCGCTGTCATTTTATTAAATGGAAAAAGAATGGTTTTATATTCTTCATCAATGTAATGGCGTTCTTTGGGCCAATACATGTCGCCGAGAGTATCCGCATACAGTTTTTGAATTAAACGATCAATATCAGGCGTTAAATGACCTAAAGAATAACACCATGCGGCTATGATTCCGGTGGGTTTTAGTACGCGGTTTACTTCAGTATAGAAACTCGGTAGATCAAACCAATGTAGTGCTTGTGCCACAGTCACAAGATCGACTGAGGCGGTTGCAATAGGCGTCTGTTCGGCATTGCAATGTTGATAATGGACGTTGGATTTTTGCGGTGCCGCATCCAGTTGTGCTTGGTTAACATCAGTTGCAATAATATGTTTGAAATAATGTGCTAGCGCAATGGCTGCTTGCCCTGTACCGGTACCGCAATCCCATACTAAATCGTGATCTGTTGTAAGATTAGCTAGATAATGGAAGAGGGCTTCAGGATAAGTAGGCCGAAACTTGCCATAGTCTCCCGATTTATCCGCAAAATGATTGGTATATTTCATCGTGCCCTCCAGTGTATTATAACAATATTATTTTGGTAGCTGCGTATGATGGATGAGCTTTTATCACCGCTTTTGACCACTATCTGGGGCCGTCGTGCAGGTCTTTGTGCTTTAATCGGAATGTCGTTTTTGTTATTTATAACCCTGTTGATGACGGTTTTTTCTTGGTGGTCAGATAGTAGATTAGCTCAATTAGCCGTAAAGCAAAATAAAAATGATGTAGGATTGAGCCATCAACTTGCTACGTTGATCGCAGACATTCCAAATTGGCATTTATTGGGTTTTTCGGCAGAAGCTGATTTTTTGCCTATTACCAGTTTGCAAATTCGTTTAGTGGGTGTCATCAAGGCAACACCCGATCATTTGTCCAGAGTGATGATTTCTGAATTAAACCAACCAGGGAAACTCTATCAAGTCGGTGATACACTACCTTCTTCTGGTGTGAAAATTTATGCTATTACCCAAGATGGCGTAATATTAGAAAATTCAGGACGATTAGAAAAGCTGTCGTTGCAGCGAACACCTTTACAGTTTCAGGGTATGCCAAAATCGTTATTGGGGGAATGAAAGAGTGCAGCTTGGGCGATATTTATTGATTATTTTTATCTGTCTGATGTTGTTGGCATGCGCTTCTACTAAGGTGCCATATGGGCTTTGGATGGGTAAAGCATCGTTTCGTTCAGGAGATTACAAAGAAGCGTTTCATCAATTATTGCCCGTCGCTGTCAGTGGACAACCCGAAGCGCAATATGCCATCGGTTATATGTATTATTATGGTTACGGTGTGCCGCAAGATTATGAATCCGGGATATTTTGGATGAATCAAGCAGCAAAGCAGCATTATCCGCCTGCTGTGAAGGCATTAAATATGATTCAACAACAAAATAGAGAAATGCAAAAAGAAAAGCAAAATGACAGTCAATGGCAATATAGACAGGCAAGTCAGAAAGACGAAGTATTAAATTCGCTACAAACTGAACCTAAACCGCCAATGCGTCCGGCAGTGAAAAAAACTAAAATTGCATTTGTTCCACAGAATAAACTCGTTTTGTCTAACGAAGTTGCATTGCCTTCCACGCAACACTATTCGCTGCAATTATTTGGCAGTTACAATTTAACCTCTGTTAAAGCACTACAATTACAGTTGAAACTGAAGAACACAGGCCATGTTTATCAAACGACCCGCAATGACAAAACTTGGTATGTGTTGACTTTCGGCAATTTTGTAACGGCACATGAAGCGCATGCGACACAGCCTAATTTGCCTTCTGAATTGCGAGCATTCAGTCCCTGGGTTCGATCAGTGGATGCCTTAAGATTAATTTAATAGTGTATAAAAAATACTCGAATCACGGGTTTATTTTTGATATACTTTCACAAATAAAAAAATACAGCGAGGAAGGGTTATGTTGCGGCATAGTTTGCAGAGTCAAGATAGTAAAGATGAAAAACAGTCTACTGAAACGCTATCTGTTACTTTAGCGCATGCAAGTGAACAGCTTGCAAAATTTACCGATGCTAAACATAGGTCGGTAAGTCATTTTATTATTGAGCAATTGGCGCAATTAGACTATTTGGCTGGATTGCTTGATGCGTCATTAAACCAAGAAGAAAAAAAGATAGTCGAAGAAAAGCTGACAAAATTAGTGGGTATCGTTACGGATCAATTACGCAAGGATATTGCTCTTAATATCGATCAGTTATTTAATGATGTATTACATAATATCGCGCTTGATCTTGCTAGAAAGTACCCCATCAATAACGTTGATCCTTGCTCCCAAGAAACGATGGATGAAATCCAAGTGAAGCAAAATATTATCTATACGTCGGATCGTTATTGGTTTGATCTCGCTCAACTTGCCCAATGGATACAGGCGAAAGGTTTTATTAATCCGTGTACGCGACAAGAATTTAGTGAAAGAGATAGGGCTGCAATAAAAAAACTGGCAAAGGACAGAGAGATTGAATTAATCGTTGTACAAAGACGACGAAGGCCTGCGGATCTTACTGACCTTGATAGGCAAGTCATAGAAAGATTGCGCGCAGAGGATAAACATCAAAACGAGCATAGACTTATATCAGAGGAGCGACTGGGGATACTAATAGATTTTTTTAATCAGATGCATCGTGAACCAAATGCAAGGCTGTTATGGCAGCCAGGACTTTTTGCCAGACCAAATAATAATCAAGGAAGATTGGAACCTCAAAACAATCACGGTGTTGATGCTACAAATGTGAGCGATGAAGAAGTGCTACCAAGCAGTAGATTGGGTCATCAACAGAGGGAGGGTGGTTAAGCTGATTTAATCACCAGATCAGCTGTGACTTCTCCCGATGTTGCGGTGGGTATCACGGTGAGCTGTGTCACGATGATATGATATTGGTTCCATAACGTAGTTAAAAACACAATGAGTTGATCGAAGCTCACTTTTTGCAGATTCAGTTGCACAGAATCATTTTCTGTTTGTCTCAATTGAGTAGCATGTTGCGCTAACGGACTTTTTTTCATTTGTTCCTGTACTGTGCTAAGTAATGATCCGGTCAGTTGAACGGGTTTTGCTTTTGATGTTGTTGCTAATTGTTGTAACTGTTGATCTGTCTGTCGCATCCATATTAGCAATTCCTGATTATGTCGTACTTGCTCTCGCAAATGAGTTACCTTGTTGGTAAAGGGCGACCAAATGATTTCATAAACAAGCAATAAAATAACAACCACACTACCTAAGCTCATTGTTTGTTTTTCACGTAACGATAAATTATCCCACCATTCCTGAAAATTTTTCATGTGGCGCCTCGTACTAACAACGTTGCTTTGACTTTTTCACCAGCAACTGCAGCATTTTGTTGTTTTACATTGAGTCCTTGCTGGGTCAGTGTTTTAATTAACATATCAATATCATCAAATTTTGCAGCGATTAATTCCAAGGTCAGTTGATTGTCACGAAAATCTACATTTTTTAATTTAACATGAGTTGCTTTTGATACATTTTTTCCTACTTTAGCTAGTAATGCCAAAAAGGTATTTTTAGTGGAATCGTCGGTTAATTTTTTTAATTTATCTTCCATGCGTTCTTTGGGTGCTACGATCGATGTGGCTTGCGGAAAGTTTTTTTTATATATCATATTAATTTTATTTTCTTGCTGGCTAACATGATGATGTAAAATCAAAAACGACACAAAATTGCCGAAGAAAAGCAGTACTATCCAGGCAAGTGCCGTATATCCTGCAAGTTGCCATATTTTTTTTGTTTGTGATGTTCCGCGTTTAGTTGCGTAATTGCCTTGCAATAAATTGATTCCAGGATTTGCATCAAACCAAGCTGGAATTTTTTCAAGCATGGCTTGTTCAGTAAGGGTGATTTCATTGATGAGCAGAGAATTAACTTGGATGGATACGGGTTTTTCAAGTGTATTATAGACGTCAAGGCTGGTCGGTTTTTGTGGAGATTCTGTGAGGGTGAGTTCTATTAATGCAGTAAGATTGTGATGTTCGCTTGCAAAGCCATTATATTCATTTTGGCGAAGTGTACAATTCTCTTTGGCAATGTAAAGCGACCAATTTGGTTCGGTTACAGGCAAAGCAAACACCGCGGAAACCAATCGCGAAGGCGAAATAGTAAATTGTTTAAGTAATGCTAACCACGCATCCATTTTTTTTCTTGCTACAATCGCAACAGGCAACGTGCCATTTGCTTGATAAGTTGCAACAGCAAAGTGTAATTCAGTTACATCTGTAATCAGTTGTTCTTCCAGTGCGAAAGGCAATGCTTGCATTAAGCGTTGTCGATTTAATTTTGGTATTGCTGTTTCAGTCAGTAGAATATCTTTTGCTGGCACAATGACAGTGATATTTTCTTTGGCTTTTGGAGGTAAATCAGCTAGCTGTCCACGTAGGATAGATTGTTCAACGTGATTATCCTGGCAAATAATCCAGCTGACTTGTAAAGGATCCATCGTATGCAAATAAATAAATGTTTGTTTTGTCATGAGGTTCCTTGCCATACTACATTCACAATAGGCTGCGAATTTTTTAAGAGGCGCATTAAGAGGGAATGCAATATCACATGTTGATCCCCAATGATGACGTGTGTTTGCACCATAAAATAGTCACTTGTCACCGTTAGATTATTTTGCGCAATTGGGCTCTCTTTCACAACTACAAAATTACCTAACTGGTCCAGATTGGTGAAGGGTGTTTGTTCTCGAAAAAGTACCAGTGCTTTTGCTGTTTCCAGTGTGATGGTAGGACTAAAACTCATCAGTACAGGAATAGCGACACTGTTGATATTGATTTTTGTTTTATCGGGCAAGGCCGTTACGTAGGGCAGAAGTTTTGTATAAAGATCGGCGGTCATTCCTTTTACCATGCGTAGTTCACTGATGCTGACCATCGGTCTATGCGGAGCACGATAGGACGGATTCTGTTTTGCATAATATTGATCAAAAGGACTGTCATTCGTGCCTGGAGTAATCCAATCGACGACAGCAAATGTAATGTTCTGTGCATCCTCTGAATGGATGTGGGGTGCAACAAGTGGAATTAATTGCAAGAAGAGCAATTGAAATGACACATCATTTAAATTGTTTAGATTGATTTTGCCTTGTGCGTCATCGATTACGCTAAAAATTTTTGCCCCGTTGACAGTATTCACGGGGGATTTGATGGGCGTTTTATCAATCAACTTATTGGGTTGTCGTAATTTATAATCATTGGTCAGTTGGTCTATGGCCCAGTAAATGGAGCCATGCGCATATAAGTTGGCTTGAGTATTGTTGAGTAGTAATTCAGTGCGGCGAGTTTCGGTGCTGAGTTGATCTATCATGGCGATAGCAATGGCTGCGACCAATGCTGTCACAAAGAGTGCAACAATAATAGCAGTGCCACGCTGCTTAGTTTGATTTTTCAAGAGGCTGCCCTGCAATGAGATAAATCTCAGTTATTTTACCCCAGTTTGCAAGTGTAAGTGAAATACGTACGGCACGCGGTAAAATGGCGTTCAGTTGATCGAGAGGCGGCCAGATAGATTGTAAATGCCCTTTGCTGTCAAGATAGTCAAAATGTAATTCATTGACCGAATCTAACAATTGCCGTTTATCCATAGGTGTAGCGGATGTGGCATCCAGCACGGGCCACGTGATGCGGATGAGCGTGTTTTTAGTGAATTCGTAACGTGTGCGTTGTAAGGTGGTTCGATTCAGTTGTCCTAACGGATTGCTTAATCCGGCATGGGTGAACGTGACGCTTTTCGGTGTGCCCATAAACCCTTCTAATTTTCCAGCTGAATTAGTCACAGGACGATTAATGGTTTGTTCCAGATCGCGTGAGATAAGTAATAAAGCGATTTGTAATTCTGCAAGGCGTGTTGTTTTTTGTTCTGTTGCAGCTTGGATGGCGATGACATTATGTAACGCAGCGACCATGATGAGTGAAACAATACTGAAAATGAAAAGCGCGATGATAATTTCAAGCAGGGTGAAACCGGCCATTTTTTTCGACTTATTGCGGGGCATAAAGGTAACTCACCAAATGGGCCAACTTTGCTTCATTTGTTTTTTGATAAACAGTCACGTCAATTTGTTGGATGTTTTTATTGGGTGTCATATTGAGTGCTGCTTGCCATGTCCATGTTACACCTAATACGGTTGTTTCTTCGCTGACATGATCAGGTGCTTCGGGTAATTTTAACATTCCCGCACGGGCCTCGTTAATCACATTTGTGCCTACCCATGTCGCAATCGTTCTATTTTGCAGATAGACAGTATGTTTGATATTTTGTGTTGTTGCATGAATGATGGCTGTCAAAGCGATGCTCAAGATTGCAAGTGCAATCAAGACTTCGATTAATGTGAATCCTGTGTTATTTCTCTGCATAGAAAATTTCACGGGTTACTTCACCATTTGCTTTCCCAATAATTTGATAATACGGATTTTCGTGTTTTTTTCCAATCAAGATGACAAAAGGTGTAAGCGCCATGTTGGGCGAAATCACGATCCTTGGATGCCCATCTGCTGGCGCAACTTCATCATTGACTTTAAGTGTAATATGGAGATTATCAGGTAGTTGATGCAGTTTAAAAGCAGGTTCTGCCATAGCTTGCCAGCTATGTTTGCCGGTTTTAGTGTTATGTTGATAAACATAAAATTGAACTGTATGACTTGTCAAACCTAAACCGATGGTGATTTCGCGTAACATGGCTTCTTGTTCGGCCAGTTGAATTTTATTGACGAGCTGATTTGCTAGCATTTCATATTGTTTATGTTGGTTTGTGCTGATGCTTAAAACAGCAATGCCTGCCACAATGCTGATAATGAGCATGACAATCAATAATTCAATTAAGGTAAAGCCTTTCATGAAGTGGATGAAGTAGTCGTATTTTCGTCAATGTTCCAATTGCCTATTTCACTATTCCCTTCTTTACCTTTAGGGCCGAAACTAAAGATACGTAATTTTTCGTCTTCATTGACATATTGATAAGGTTGTCCCCATGGATCGGTTGGCAATTGTTGTAAATAACCTTCTGATTTCCAGTTTTGTGGGATAGGGGATGAAGTGGGTTTTTTAACGAGCGCTTCTAATCCCTGATCGGTGGAAGGATATATACCGTTGTCTAGTTTATACAAGTCTAACGCGCTTTGAATGGCAAGAATGTCTTGCTTCACTTTAACAATCCGTGCTTGTTCGGGACGGCTCATAATTTTCGGTACAATAATGGCGGCAAGAATACCTAAAATAACAACGACCACCATCACTTCAATTAAAGTAAAACCGGAAGAGTGTTTCATGATGTAAATCCTAATGTTTTCAATAATCACTATATCATATTATTGAATGAGCGATTGCCCCACTAAAATATTTTTTCCTGTTTCTTCTTCCATTTTCACATTAGGTGTCCATTCATTATTAATGTATTGATAATTGACTAGTACATTATAGGGAGCGCTTCCATTTGCATTAATCACATTCATTGCATCATTCATCCAATAAGCCGTCGTCGGTGCGGCAAATAATCCGCCCGTTGTTTGACACGCTGTTTGTGCTGTATTAAATGCAGTGCTTGGGTCGGTAATCTGCACGTTACGCACATACCATTGCAATGGTGCTGTAGGTGTTTTTTGTGCGGATGATTTTTGATAACACAGTACAGCATAGATGCTATTCGGTATCAGCGGGTCATTTTTAAAATGTTTTGTTTGTGGATCAATATAAGCGATTTGACCGCCGCTCTGGTTACGTGGATAACCTAACTCCCAACTCCATAAGAAAGCATAGAGTCTTGGGTCAGTAGGATGAGAGTTACACTGAGTGGAATCGCAAGTATAGCCCAACATGTTGGCGCTAAAAACATTGATCGGGCAATTTAACATATCAGGAAGATTCAGTGTAGTATAGTAATTCACGAATTCGTCAGGGTTCTTGTTGCCGATAGCTACAGCATAATCCAAAGCGGTGCGATTACCATTCATACGTAAAATATTATAGTGATCCGCGTCATCTTGATATAAGCTTTTTACTTTGTCGTATTTACCGCTGCTGTTACAGGACAATGATTGCATGGCTAAAAAGTCATGCACACCTGTTTCATACAGGGGCGTTTGCTTAGAATGTTGCACTTTGGTAAATACATATTTACTGTTTTGCAGATTATTTATATCATTGTCGTTCACAACGATAATGTTTTTTTGCAATTTTTCAGTGAGATCGTGCGATGAAAGTTGATAGGCAGGCAAGGATTGATCTGTCACTCCGTAATAGTGGGCTGCCAATTCAGGTGTGAAAATATAAGGTTCTAATTTAGCGAGATCCGCATCCAGGTTAGTTACTTTTCCAGCGAGGGGAAGATTCACGTCAAGATAAATAATTAATGCGGCGTGCGGATTTTTTTCTATCCAGGTTTTGATTTCTGTCAGTGTTGCGCTCAAAGGTGAATTGCTGTCGCACAAAATCTCTTCCAATTTGGCTGATACATGATTGTGACAGATGGTGATGGTGTTATCGAACCACACGAGATCTAATTCAATTTGGCGTACGCCCATGTTTAATTGATCTGTTAAAGTTAAATAATTGTCTGGATCGGAATAGCTCATGTTGTAATGATTGCTGCTGGTGGTGTAGTGCCTTGATGCAGCAGAATTATGTGATCCAAGAAATTGCTCGAAATTCAATGGCTCATAACGATCTAATTGATTTTGTAATGCGATGGACTCTGCAAGTGTACTGCCATCGTTCACATACAGTGTATTTAAATCAGGGGAGGCGATCATACAGTTATCACCGCCATCCGTTCCGCAATCCGCTTCTGAAAAACTTTCAGTCGATTTTGCTGCTTTTTCTTTATCTAGATTAAGAAAAATATCACCTACTAAAGGTCTGCCTAATGCCTGGGTTTTGTCGCTAATCACAGAAATTTCCATGGGTTTTAAATTGCCGTGACAGGATTGCAATGAAATGTTTTCTGAATGAATATTAAAATAACTATAAGGTACGGTTTGATAAGTGTAATGATAGTTGTACACGCAATAACTTGCCGGATCTGTTTTTTTAGCGAGTGTAATGGTGCCGCTATTGCCGGGCGTTGCGTGCCAATTTTTTTTGGCGATGTTAAATTCAAATTTACAACTGGGTGAATGTGGTAGAACGTTAACGTTCTGCATTCCGCATGTGCTGGAAACAACAGCTAAGGTTGGGGTGATTGTGAGCGTCATGGGGGTATTAAAATTGTTAATGAAGCGAAAATCATTGCTCCAGGCATAGAGAGGGGATGATAGTAGTAATCCGCAGACACAAAGGGTCATCAAATAAATTGGATTCATAATTCCTCTGTTTTAGGTTTTCCTCATCATTCTTTGCTGCGCTCGGAATGACGAGGATATTCTGTATTGTACTGAAAAAGGCCTGTCTTATCTATCAAAACCCTATGTGCAAGCTTTCGGGTTTCGTTATATAATGAGTAAAGGATTTGCTAATACATTCCAGGATGTGTAAAATATAAACAATTTAGAATAAAAAGGTAATAGAAATAAATTATTATTAATCATAGGGTTATTATAGAGGAGTTGAAATTATGGCAGCACCCAAAACACAAGAAGAGTTAAACGCAATACAGACTATGCTGAAAAACATATTAGTAGGACTCGATGCGGCAAGCGAGCAAGTAATTAACACTATAACAGATCAGTTTAATAAAACATTAAAACAGGCTGCGCTCACTCCTCAAGAGAAAAAGAATGTACTTGAATCTTGCTACGCAGAATTATTAAAAAAAGTAGATGTATCTAATGTGAAAAATGAAAATATTATTCAAAATGCAAAGCACAAGATTATAGAGCAAGCAGCGCAAGAACACCCTAAAATAGAGATATCTAAAGGACCTAAACGCTAACTAATTGGAATTCAAAGGCGAGGACATTTGCATGTTTGACCGGTTACAAAAACCGTTTTTGACTGTTGAAACCGGGGAAGCCTATCAACCCATTCGTTTGACCTATGATCTAGATCAAACAGAGGGAGTCGCGGCCACGTTAGAAAAATTAAGTTGCCTGCAAAAAAATCCGACGCCCAATTCTTGGAGTTGGTACTGGAAAGAAGAATGCGATGATTTGCATTTTGAATCGCTCAATTCTTTCCGTAAAAATCCTGATCATCCGGTGCGCTTGGGCACTGTTACCTTACGTAATAATAAACTTTTTCTGAATTTACCTTCTTTTAAACGCGCTTGTATGGCAGTTCCTTTTTTTCATAAAATGATCGCCGCGCAAATTGCGCATGTGCATCATGCCGATTTTATTAACAAAGTATTTGCCTTAGATGAGCGCTTGCCGCATGGGT
>CAZAEO010000072.1:0-7010 GCA_964484285.1 uncultured Coxiellaceae bacterium
GTTGCTGCTGCCGCTACAAGAAAGCATAGCGACCCAACGGCAGCTCGTAATGCTTTTTTCCACGCGGGTTTAGGGTAACTAATGTTACTTAGGTTATTTGTTTTCTCGATAAGGTTTGTCGTGGACTGAGCAAGGAGGTCTAATTCTTTTTGAGGGTTGTGCTGTTGTGGATATGCTATAGCTTGAGCGACTTTTTGACTTTGCGTTAAAACACTCGTTGTTGCTTGGATTGCCTCTATTATGCAATGATTATTTTTCTCTATTTTCTCCCGTTCATTGTTATCTTTATTTGCGAGGATATTGTGTAAGTGTTCAATTAACAAAGAGGTTAAGGCATTCACAGTCGTCTGGCATGTATCTTGATAGTTCTTTACGAGCGAAATCTGCTTCTGCTCGTCGTCGGAGGGTATATTATCCTTAATTTTATCCTCTATTTTATTCTGTATTTTCTTAAGCAGCTGAGAAACGTTGTCATCGTCTCTTATACTGTATGCATATGCCTCTCTTAGCGTTAGGAGCTCCTCCGCAAGCTTCGCGGCAAAGGATGATTTAAAAATTCTTTTTCCTCAGATGAAACATTCATATACGTTATCAGATCAGTAAGCTGTGTCTGCGGATTCTGTTTATTATTAGGGATATTATTAGAAGGGTTCATATTCTTATTCTCCTCGGTCATTTTACCGGTTAATATTTTATGGTTATTTTATTTAGTATAGCTTATTTTTATGCTCTTATGCCGATTTTCCGGCTTGCCTTGTGATCTATTTGCACAGGGTAATTATTTGATTTTTCTAATTAAATATATAAGTGACTTGAATAATAAGGCATATCAGATAATTCCATGCTTATTCAATTCATCGGCTAATTTTTTTTGCTCGGTGAGATGGATCGTTTGCAATCCCACGTTCCTGGCTGCAGCGATGTTTTCTATATTATCGTCGATAAAAAGTGTATGTTTTGGTAGTAGGTTTTGTTGCGATAAGACATGTTGAAATATTTTAGGATCCGGTTTGCGTAAGCCTATTTCGCAAGAATAATAGACATGATGAAATAATTCCTTGAAATCATGAATTTCAAAATTGTTCATCAACAAGCTATTGATCGTATGGATATGACTGACATTTGTGTTGCTTAATGCAAAAAGAGAAAAATGATTTTTTAATTTTTTTAATAAATTTAATCCTTCGATAGGAATATCAACTATCATGGCATTCCAGGCATCTACAATATGAGATAGTTTACTATCATCTATCAATAGAAGCTGACTTAATCGCGAGAAAAAATCCTGTTCGGATAACTTGCCTAATTCAAATAATTTGAAATCTTGATGTTTGAAAATAATGTCTGTTATATTTTGTTTTGCTGGATTGATTTTTTCTAAGGCAGAATAGATGTGCTTTTCGTTGACGGAAACGATGACTTGGCCTAAATCAAAGATAATGTTGCGAGTTTTATTGAAAGAATCCATGTTTATTCTTTTCCTTTTAATTTGCCATTTTCAAAAATGAGTGTAACAGGCGGTGTGCTATTGTATTTAAAAGTGATGGTTTCTAGGGTGGCCGGTTTTCCTTTAGGTTGATTGCTACTTTTGTTAACAAAAACAGGATCGCCACACGCGCTTTTAACACGTTCTGCACTGTCTCCTACAGACACACTATTGCCGCAAAGAGTGGTGCTCGCCAAGCTCATACCATTAACAGTCATATTAAGTACTTTATTATTGTTTAACGCGATCGTCATTTGAACACTGCCTTGTTGCTGTCCCCCGACAGGTGGTGAATTGTATCCAACAAATCCAGGGGAAACATAATAATTCCATTCTTGTGGGCCAGTGTCGACTTCGGACGTTGATTTTTTTTCTATATCAGGTTTACCACATTGCTGTTGAACGTGTTCAATGGTATCGCCGATAGTGATTTGATTAAAATTCGTGGGGCAGAACATAGCATGAGCAGAAATGGAAAATGCTAAAAATATAAATGATGTAATGTACTTCAGCATGAAATTTTTCCTTTTAAATCCTCTTCGCTAAATCACTTGCATAACCAATATAACTGCGCGGAGTCAATTCTAAAAGTTGTTTTTTAACATCATCAGGCAAGGCTAATTCTTTAATAAATTGTTGTAAAAGATGTTGGGTTATTGTCTGGCCGCGCGTGAAATTTTTTAATTTTTCATAAGGTTGATCAATGCCAAATTTTCGCATGATCATTTGAATCGGTTCAGCCAAAATTTCCCAATGCTGATTTAAATCAGCGTCTATTTTATCTGGATTAGGGGCGACTTTACTTAATCCTTTGCTGATAGATTGATAGGCAAGAATAGCGTGCGCAAAAGCAACACCTATATTACGTAATACAGTTGAATCTGACAAATCACGTTGCCAACGAGAAATGGGTAATTTCATAGTCATATGTTCCAGTAGTGCATTGGCAATGCCTAGGTTGCCTTCTCCATTTTCAAAATCGATAGGATTGGTTTTGTGTGGCATAGTGGATGAACCCACTTCATTTTGCAGCACTTTTTGCTTGAAATAATCTAATGAAATATAGCCCCACATGTCGCGGGCAAAATGAATTAAAATAGTGTTAATTCGCATGATAATAGCAAATAATTCTGCCATGGAATCATGTGGTTCAATTTGTGTAGTGTAAGGGTTCCATTGCAAACCAAGTTGTGTTACGAAATTTTCACTCAGCTTTTGCCAATGAATAGATGGATATGCAAATTGATATGCATTGTAATTTCCTGATGCGCCATTCAATTTACCTAGAATCGGCGCATCCATTAATTGTTTAATTTGTCGTTGCAAGCGTGCTGCAAAATTTGCTAACTCTTTACCAACGGTTGTCGGTGTCGCGGGTTGTCCATGCGTGCGAGCTAACATAGGTTGATCAGCAAATTCGTGGGCCATTTTTTTTAATGTGGTTGAGAGCGCATGCAGAAAAGGCAAAAGAAATTGTTCGCGAGCAGTGTGCAGCATTAAACCGTAAGCTAAATTATTAATATCTTCGGATGTACAGCCAAAGTGAACAAATTCACTGCTTGCAGCAAGTTCAGTGTTATTTGCCACTTGTTCTTTAATAAAATATTCCACTGCTTTGACGTCATGATTGATAGTGGTTTCAATTTGTTTAATGCGCATCGCATCTTTTTCGGAAAAATCATTGATGATGGCATTGAGTGTTTTGTTTGCTTGAGCACTTAGCGCAGGAAGTTTTGGAAGGCTAGCAGAAGCGAGTAATTGTAACCAGCGTATTTCAATGGTGAGGCGAAATTTTATTAATCCATATTCACTAAAAATGGCGCGTAATTCATTCACTTTTGCATGATATCGTCCATCGAGTGGTGAAATGGCCATGAGCGCTAATTTATCCATAATGGTTCCCTTTTTATTATGTTGCTGTTCTCGCTAACATTTTTTCTGCAGTAGCCTTAATTTTTGCGCGAAAAAAAAGTAATTGAAGTCGTGATCCGCCCATTTGGCGCCATAATACGGATGAACGAATACCTGCTAGCAGTAAGGCGCGAATTTTTTCCATATTATCGGGAGCGGTCAAAATGCGTTGGCTTCCCCAAACAACGATGCGAAATTTAAATGTACTAATCGTGCTAAGATAAGTATCTGCAAGATTAGCAATGACAGTAGGATGCATCAGAGAAAAGTAATTGACTTGTTTTTTTGCTTGTTCTATTCGTTGTGTAAGAGCATTGAGTATGTTGGGAGAGCGCGAAATTTTTTTTTGTAAATGCATTAAAGAAAGCATATAACGTAAAGGTATCGGTGTGGTTGTTTTTTGAAATAGTGTCGTTAATTTTTCTAATCCATAGCGAATACCTGTTAATCCATTGTATATGGCAGGCAAATCTTTGGGATCTGTTTGAAAAAGACTGTAAATGCTGGCCTCATAAGCGGTTTCATCTAGCTTGCCTGTTTTAGCTAATTCATTCACTAAACTGGCAGCTTGTATAATACCAGCAAGTGCAATGGTTATATTGTTCAGTTTGTCTTGCAAAGTCATGTCCTCTATTTGATGATGATTCCACCACCAAGGCACTGTTCTCCCGTATAAAATACCACAGATTGTCCAGGTGTGATGGCGCGTTGTGGTTCCGCAAAGTCTATCTTATACTGTTTTTCATCAATTGGGTGGATGGTGCAGGCTTGATCTTTCTGACGATAGCGAATTTTTGCTGAAACCTTCAGTGGAAATTGAAGTGGCTCGCTTACAATCCAGTGAAGTTGCTCAGCGATTAATGAGCTTCTGTATAGCAAAGGATTTTCCTGTCCTTGTGCCACGATCAGCGTATTCCGTTCTTGATTTTTACCAATGACATACCACGGCGCTTCGTTGGTATGTTTTAATCCGCCAATTTTCAGGCCTTGTCGTTGACCCAGTGTGTAAAATGCTAATCCGTCATGTTTACCAAGAACGGTTCCTTCTATTGTTTCAATATTACCTGGTTTTAGCGGTAAATAATCGTTTAAAAATGTTTTAAATTTGCGCTCACCAATAAAACAAATGCCGGTGCTGTCTTTTTTGGCATGATTGTTAAACCCTGCTTTATTGGCAATATCACGCACGGCTTGTTTTGTTAAGTGACCAATAGGGAATAGGCTATGCGCTAATTGTTCTTGCGTTAGGGTATACAAAAAATAACTTTGGTCTTTTTGTGCATCCAACCCTTTGAGTAGTTGAAAATAGGTGTTGTCTCGTTGGCAGCGAGCATAATGTCCGGTTGCAATAAAATCTGCGCCACGTTGTTTAGCGTAATTCAGAAAAGCGTTAAATTTAATTTCTTGGTTACATAAAATATCAGGATTAGGTGTGCGTCCCGCTTGGTATTCTGTAAGAAAATCGGTAAAAACATGTTCCCAATATTCGGCAGCGAAATTAACGCGATGAAGCTCTATTTGTAATTGATCGCAAACGGCTTGCGCGTCTTGCATATCCACACTGGCTGGGCAAAACGTATCTGTGTCGTCGGCTTCCCAATTTTTCATGAAAACGCCTTCAACATGATGCCCTTCTTCTTTGAGCAATAGCGCACTGACTGACGAGTCAACGCCGCCAGACATGCCGACAATAATATGTTTGCGAGTCATATAAAAAAATACCCAGGTTAATAAAACAACCCAGGTATTTTACGCGATTAGGTGAATAGAATTAACCGAAATTATAACCGACGTTAAAGCTCACCATGTTAGCGCTAGGAATTGCGCTGTTGCTTGTTCTAACATTTCCTTTTCCTTGAATATGTGACAGTTCAAGGTTGGTGCTGACATGTTGTGCAAAATCATAGCTAACACCTGCGCCATAGGTAGGACGCAATGCATGATTTGTTTTAGAAACATTCGCGACGCCATCAAACACATCAGTGCCGCTCAAACGAACTTTGCTTCTCACTGCAGCGACACCGCCTAACACATAGGCATTAAAACCTGTGTCAGCGAGTGGTAAATAACCTTTACCAACTAGATTAATGGCATCAAGTGAATACTTAAGTTTGCCAGTGCTAGTTGCCGTTGTTCCTTTGTAAGTGGACGGAGCATAGGTTGCATAACCGCCTTCAACGCCAAAGTATTTATTGACATTGTAGCCAGCAAATAATCTGCCGCCTAAACCACCGCGAGAAGTAGAAGTGGACGTTGCACTTGTAACAGAAAGGGAAGGTGTTTGTAATTTGCTTGCACCTAATCCTGCGCCAACATATGCGCCGGGTGTTACGGCATGGGTTAAGCCAACAAGCGCAATCGATGAAATAATTGCAGCACTGATTTTTGTCATGTTATTCATAAAATTCCTCATTGTTATTTATATAAAAAACGAACAAAGTGTATCATTTATGGTTCTTAATGTAAAACATGTTCATAATTTATAATAATCGACCGAATTTTTTGTAAATAAATTGCGCAGATAAACGATTTTTTATGATTGTGAGTCGGAAGACGGATTGTTACTATACGGACTTTATTTGAAACAGCACAAGAGGATGTTTGAATGATATATCAACATATTAAAGTTCCGACGGAAGGACAAAAAATAACCATTGATAGAAATTTATCCTTGCATGTTCCTGATCAACCGATCATTCCTTTCATCGAAGGGGATGGAATTGGTGTGGATATTACGCCTGTCATGAAACAAGTAGTAGACGCTGCAGTGCAAAAAGCCTATCACGGTCAACGTAAAATTCACTGGATGGAAATTTATGCGGGTGAAAAAGCAACAACTGTTTATGACAAAGATACGTGGCTGCCAAATGAAACCCTGACAGCATTAAAAGAATTTATTATTTCGATTAAAGGCCCGTTGACGACACCTGTTGGCGGCGGGATGCGTTCCTTGAATGTGGCGTTGCGGCAAGAGTTGGATCTTTATGTTTGTTTGCGTCCGGTGCGTTACTTTCAAGGTGTTCCAAGTCCACTCAGAGAACCGTGGCTGACAGACATGGTTATTTTTCGGGAAAACTCAGAAGATATTTATGCAGGTATTGAATGGCCTGCTGATAGTCCGGACGTAAAAAAAGTCATCCAGTTTTTGCAAAAAGAGATGCAAGTCAAAAAAATCCGTTTTCCAGACCATTGTGGGATTGGCATTAAACCTGTTTCAAAGGAAGGGACATCTCGTTTGGTACAAGCGGCTATTCAATATGCTATTGATCATCAATGTGATTCTGTGACGTTGGTGCATAAAGGCAATATTATGAAATTTACCGAGGGTGCTTTCCGTGATTGGGGTTACGAAGTTGCACGCGAAAAATGGGGCGCTAAGCCATTGGATGGCGGCCCCTGGCATATCTTAAAAAATCCACATACGGGTACAGACATCATTATAAAAGATGTGATTGCTGATGCTTTCCTGCAGCAAATTTTAATTCGTCCTGCGGAATATAGTGTTATTGCGACATTAAACTTAAACGGCGATTATATTTCTGATGCGCTAGCCGCTCAGGTGGGGGGAATTGGAATTGCTAATATTATGTTAGTTTCGGTAACTGAACGTACC
>CAZAEO010000072.1:7020-11400 GCA_964484285.1 uncultured Coxiellaceae bacterium
GTAGGTGGGATCGGTATTGCGCCAGGTGCCAATCTAAGCGATTCAGTAGCGATGTTTGAGGCAACCCACGGTACTGCGCCTAAGTACGCTGGACAGGATAAAGTAAACCCAGGGTCTTTGATTTTATCAGCGGAAATGATGTTGCGGCACATAGGCTGGAATGAGGCAGCCGACTTAATTATCAAAGGGATGGAGGGTGCTATTCACGCAAAAACAGTCACTTACGACTTTGCTCGGCAAATGGAGGGCGCTCAATTAGTGAGCTGTTCAGTTTTTGGTAGATCAATAATTGAACATATGAGATAATAGCCCCTTCGCCCATGCCCTATTTTCAATGAAATAGCGAGGGCATGGGCATTTTCTTTTTCTGCTTATTCAGGTAAATAGAGAAAAACTATGCAAGTATTGGAAGAAACCACTCTATAAGTATAGTTCTTTTTCAGATACGTTGATTAACATATAGATTTTTTTATGAAATAGGGAAAAAATGGTAAGTATAGACTAGAGTTAAGGTAAGGGCTGATGAATATTGAATATATGATGAGTACAACTGAATTACGGGTACAGGAGGCAAAGCCTCAATTAAAACAGCCTGCTATGTATCAGGTGGTAATGCATAATGATGATTTTACCCCAATGGAATTTGTAGTTGCTGTGCTAGAAGCCTTTTTTAACATGGAGAGAGCGATAGCGGCTCGTTTGATGTATGAGGTGCATACAACTGGAAAAGCGGTATGCGGAATATTCAGTAAAGATGTAGCAGAAACAAAAGTAGATCAAGTAATGGATTACGCAAGAATGCATGACCATCCTCTATTGTGCAATACAGAGGTGACGTGAACTGGGAGGTGTCCCATGTTAGATAAAGAACTAGAGTACACGTTAAATTTAGCATTCAAAGAAGCGCGTACCAAACGCCATGAATTTGTAACAGTGGAACATCTGCTTATCGCTTTACTCGAAAATTCCTCTGCAGCCGAAGTATTAAAAGCCTGCGGTGCTAATCTTAACCGCTTACGCAATAACCTGCTTGAATTTATTGATAGGACAACACCCTGCATTCCAGTACATGTTCACGATCGTGATACACAGCCCACCTTGGGTTTTCAGCGCGTGTTGCAACGCGCGGTATTTCATGTGCAATCTTCCGGTAAAACAGAAGTAACGGGTGCAAATGTATTAGCAGCTATTTTCAGTGAACAAGAAAGTCAAAGTGTTTATTTAATTCGCCAAGAAAATGTGAGTCGGTTAGATGTAATCAATTATATTTCACATGGTTCAACTAAACCGCGATCATCTGGATTGCGTGAAGGGGATCAGCTTGGTGGACATTACATGGAAGAGAGCGAAGGCTTGCAAGAAGAAACTGCAGCAAGTCCATTAGAACAATTCACTACAAATTTAAATGCGCGTGCTAAATTAAATCTCATTGATCCTCTCGTTGGCCGTGAAGATGAAATTGAACGCACGATTCAAGTATTGTGCCGTCGCCGTAAAAATAATCCTTTATTAGTCGGTGAAGCAGGTGTCGGAAAGACAGCCATCGCTGAAGGGTTAGCGCGATTTATTATTGAGAAAAAAATACCAACCGTGCTCGAAAACAGTGTGATTTATTCATTGGATTTAGGTAGCTTGTTGGCGGGTACCAAATATCGCGGCGATTTTGAAAAAAGATTGAAGAATGTCTTACATCAATTAAAAGAACAGAAGGGTGCTATTCTCTTCATTGATGAAATTCATACGATTATTGGTGCAGGTGCTGCATCAGGTGGTTTAATGGATGTATCCAATTTGATTAAACCATTGTTGGCTTCTGGCGAATTGACTTGCATAGGTTCAACCACCTATAAAGAATATCGCGGTGTTTTTGAAAAAGATCATGCTCTCGCAAGACGTTTCCAGAAAATTGATATTAAAGAGCCTACCGTAGAACAAACCATCGCTATTTTGAAAGGATTACGTGATCGTTTTGAAACACATCATAATGTCACGTATACAGATGATGCACTCGAAGCTGCTGCAAAACTTTCTGCACGCTATATTTCTGATCGTCGTTTACCGGATAAAGCAATTGACTTGGTTGATGAAGTGGGCGCATATCAATATCTTCTGCCTGAAGCCAATCGTAAAAAAATTCTGGATAATACTGACATTGAGAAAGTCGTTGCAAAAATAGCACGTATTCCAGAAAGAAATGTCTCTACCTCAGATCGCGAAATATTGAAGAATTTAACGCGAGATCTCAAGATGATGATCTTTGGTCAAGATGAAGCAGTCGAAACATTAGGCGCAGCTGTCAGATTGTCACGCTCAGGATTACGTGATCCGATTAAACCCATTGGTTCATTTCTTTTTGTTGGCCCAACAGGGGTAGGTAAAACAGAAGTATCAAAACAGTTAGCCAAACAATTAGGGATCGAATTAATTCGGTTTGATATGTCAGAATATATGGAGCGTCATACGGTATCTCGTCTCATTGGCGCACCTCCAGGTTATGTGGGATATGATGAAGGCGGTTTATTGACAGAAGCTGTCAATAAACATCCGCATTCAGTGGTATTGTTAGATGAAATTGAAAAAGCCCATCCAGATGTTTATAACTTGCTGTTACAAATTATGGATCATGGCACATTGACGGATACCAATGGCAGAAAAACAGATTTTCGTCATACCATTTTAGTGATGACATCGAATGCTGGCGCAGACTTGCTAGATAGAGCTTCCATTGGATTTACTGAGCAAGAGGGAGAAAAAGATGTTCTTGGTGCAGTGAACCGAGTCTTTTCTCCGGAGTTTCGTAATCGTCTGGATGCGATTATTCAATTTAAAGCCTTGGACAGCAAAACGATCTTGCATGTGGTCAATAAATTCTTGCTGGAATTAGAAGTACAGTTGGAAGCAAAGCATGTTGTGCTTGATATTGATGATGAGGCACGTGCTTGGTTAGCGAAAAATGGCTATGACAAGAAGATGGGCGCAAGACCCATGGCTCGCTTGATTCAAGAGCAAATTAAGCGCCCGCTCGCAGAAGAATTATTATTTGGTAAATTAAGCAATGGCGGGCGGGTCAATGTAGGTGTAGAAGAAGACAAGTTGACTTTTGCTATTGAAGAATATGAAGGAAATGGGGTGCATTAATCACCTGCCAAATCTTGCTCAAGGATTGGAATCTGTTAAGCCGAGTAAAATAAAAAGCCAAATAAAAAGCCAAATTGTATACATCTTGGCTTTTTTTATTTATAATACACAAAATTAATACAATCAATACAAAACGAGAACTGTGTGAAAACGACAAATTATTTTCTCATGATAATTTATATAGGATTGTCATGGGGGTTATTTAACCAATCTTTGGAGGCATCACCTGTAGGGCTTTATATGGGGGGACAATTAGGTTGGGACAATGTACATCAAGGTCACTTTATTGCTGAGCATCTTGATCGTCTTGTTAAGAAAGCGTTTCCCGATAAAAAAATTGATAATTTCGATGAGATTTATCACGATACGGGAATGGCAGAAAGGTTCTTTGTAGGCTATCAATTTAATCCTTATTTTGCTCTTGAAACCGGTTATACCCATTTTAATAGTCTGGAAGTCAATACAAACAGAAATGCAACCATTTCTATTTTTCATACGCCTGTTAATATGGATCTCGCGACCCATGCGTTTGTGCAAACCTTTGCAATTGATTTTGTAGCAAAAGGTATTTTACCGATATCAGAGCGTTTTAGTGTGTATGGTAAAGGCGGATTGGCTTATTTAAATGCTAATGGGAAGGTACGTATTTCTGCCAATGCACCAGGGACAGGAGAGGCTATTATTTCAGGGAATCCTTCCATGAATGTCGTGTATCCTACTGTTAGCATAGGGTTGAATTATGATCTCTCGCAACATGTGAGTGCAGATTTATCCTGGAATCGAATTCAACAACTGAGTCATCGCTCATTTCCCAGTACTGACTTTGTTGCTTTGGGATTCATTTATCATTTTTGATCACGGTCTCGTGAACTATTCAGTTTTTTCGGAAGAATTTTCTGTTGTCTTGCCATCACGACTACGAAACGTGATACGTCCTTTGGTTAAATCGTAAGGAGTTAGTTGCACGGTGACTTTGTCACCTTTTAAGATACGAATATAGTTTTTGCGCATTTTCCCTGAAATATGGGCGATTACTACATGTCCATTCTCCAGTTGTACGCGGAACATCGTGTTTGGTAGCACGTCAATAACTGTGCCATCCATTTCAATTTGGTCTTCTTTTGCCATAAAATTAATGATACTCTTTAGCCATTATAATATGTTGCAAATAATGCCTTAAATTAATAAAAGAAGCAATGTTTAGGGCCTGTCGTCAATTACTCTCTCGGCTGCAAAAAGAGT
>CAZAEO010000073.1:0-11235 GCA_964484285.1 uncultured Coxiellaceae bacterium
AAAAAACGCAGGGTTCGCAATGACACTACTTAAGCTTATTCTGCGTAAGGTGAGTCATTAACTTACTCACGTTAATTAAAGAATGCTGTTACATTTTATCTTAGCAGAAGGAGAATGACTATTTTCTAGTGAGGCATTCTGTGGAATTCTGGGGTGATAAAATAGTGCAGGGTAGTGTGCTAATCTGATGTTCAATAATCCGGGTGTTGGGGCTATTGTGCCGAAAAGAGCCGGTTTTTTGGTTGAATCTTGGTTTGCATAGTCTAGTGTTTTTTTTAGTTGTCGCATTCTATTCTCGTGTAGTTTTTTTAATTCTGCTGATTTACCTGTGATCAGCTGATCATAGGGCAGTAAAATTTTTTTTATCAACGTTTCTTTTTCGCTTTTGAGTCGCAGGCTGTTTTTTATATAATCTTTATTGATCTCACATAGGTCGTCAATTAATTTGCATAGTTGTTTAATATCTGCTTCTTGCGCATCATGTTGGATTGTATCATGCAGAATACGAATTTTTTCTGTGAGTTGATTTTTTGCCAGTTGATGCTGTTGTCTGGCTGATTGGATTTGTTGAGATAGGGATCGAATATGTTGCAATGTAGGATCAGATGCTTTGGATTCTGTGTCAATATTCTTAGGGTTTGAGTTTTTTTGAATGCGATTTTTTAAGTAGCCGCGACGGAATAAGGCGGCGGTAAGTTGGTTGGTTTGTTTTTCAATGGCTTGTTCTATAGCGAAACTGAGTTGTAAATTGGTTTGCATGATTTTAAACGATGCCGAAGTAGCATCTGTTTTTTTTTCATTGTTAAGTTGTCCAGAAAGGGATGATAATAAATTCTTTAAATCGTGATTTTCTTGCTGTATCACTTGATAGGCTTCTTTAATTTGATCAAATAATCCACCTGGGGTAAAGTCATTAATAGAATGAGGTAGGTTTTTTTGGCAATTAGGGCAGTGCGCATCTTCTTTTTCTAATAATTCTTGAATAGTTTTTTTTTCAAAAGCCATGCCGCAACAGGGCGTAAGTATTGAGCGTTCTAAGGGTGTTAAGTTGATGGGGCAAAGAAATAATTCGTCCAGTGTATGTCTATTATCCATGTGTTACGACCTTAAGGGTGTTCGTGATGTGCACAAAGTTATACCGCGGTCATTTATAATGTGTCAATACAAATGAGAATAATTCTTATTTTTTAATGAGCATGCATTCCAGTGCTTGTGAAAAGAAGTACGACGTGGTGCAATCGCTAGCATTATATTTAAAATAGGAGATTGTTTATAACGACCTATTTATTACGTTTTTTTTCAATTGTTTTTTCGAGTTCTTTTATTTTTTCTTCTAACGTTTCAATGCGTTTACGGCTGCGGGCAAGCACTTTGGTTTGGGCGTCGAATTCTTCGCGTGAAACAAGATTGAGTTTGCCAAAAGCAGATTGCAGTACAACATGGAAATTTTTTTCCATGTCTTTTTTCATCATTTGCAGGCTGGGAGGTAAAGCATCACATAATTTTTTGGTTAACTTAGGAAGAAAATCGGGGTTAAAAAAATCAGGTTTAGTCATGTGCTTATTCTCCTAGTTCTTTACGCATAAACTCAGGCAAAGCGAAAGCAGCTTTATGAACATCCAGGTTGTAATAACAGGTTGAAAAAGGTTTATTAAAAATATCTTTTTCTCGAGGACGTTTAATTGTGCCGTGTTTGGTTGCCATCATAGCGGAACGCCAACCTGATGTATAGCTCGGCTGAGGGAAATGCAACGGTAACACATCATAAAATCCAGCGGTTAGAATGTCTTGCTGCATGGACTTTAATGCATGCAGCTTAAAAGGCGAGTCACTTTGCTGAATCAAAATACCTTCTGCACTGAGAAGTTTGAAGTAGTGGTTAATATGAGGCGGCAAAGGGTGATTGTTAATAATAACTATGTCTAGTGATTCGGGTTTAAGACGTTTTAAACATTGACTGAATGTACCATAACAGTCTTTGACACGCGGGTCTTTGCTAGTGTGATCATGTTTGGTTTGAGCAATTTGCCATACTTCTGTGACGGTGGGATGCTTTAATACTTCTTGTTCTATGCCACGATCTGGGTCGTTCAAAATAGCAATTTTTCGCGGATTGCGATGGGCAAACAGGGGTACGTGAGACATCATTTCATGATAGATTGTGATATCACGTTCAAAGAGTGAATCCATGGCGGGGAATTCCCTAAAATATCGGTTGATTTATTTTGACCTAAAATGGTCCGCTACTCAAATTTATTTCTGTTAGAATAATTATGAATGCCTTGTTAGAAAGGAAAGAACGTATGTCTGATCATCCGACAGAAACTAATGATGTTGCGTCAACGCAAAAAAATAAAAAAAAATCGCCCCCTTCTTTCTGGGGAAATGTGGGTATTTTGTTTTCCGGATTTGCGATTATTGTATTAATAGGTGTCATTATGGTTGCAAGTTATGGATTGCTTACATTGAATGCCAAACTGGCAGATTATGTTGCCCACTCTCAACGGGATCTTAATAAAACACAACAAGCGATTGCTGATACGCAACAAATGACGCAACAAGTCAGCGACCAATTAAATAACCAAATGCAAATTGTTGCAAAATTACAAAAATCACAGCACATGAATCGCGATGATTTGTTTATAGACGAAGCCTATTATTTGGTGAGAATTGCCAATGATAGCTTGTTGATTGAGAATGATGTTTCTGAAGCCATTAAGCTATTGCAAACAGCAGACCAGCTTGTTCTGAAACTGAATGATCCCAAACTCAATCCGGTGCGTGTAGCGCTTGCGGCGGATATTGCTGCATTACAAAGTGTGCCAAATGTAGATCTCATGGGATTGTATGCACGATTATCTGTATTGGATGATGAATTAGCTAAGTTACCCGCGATGAGTACATCTGCTCGCGACCCAAACCAATATGATTTGGCATCGGATAGCGGTACTTTATCTGGGTGGCGGCAGTATTTGCAAAATACGTGGCAAGCGTTGCAGCATATTGTTGTAATACGTAAAAATCAACCGAACGTTCTGCCATTTATTGCGCCAGATCAACAGCCATTATTGCTGCAAAATTTACACATGGAGCTTAGCAAAGCACAGTGGGGATTATTGCATCATCAACAAGACCTATACCGAAAAAGTTTAGAGCGAGTAGCGTTGTGGATAAAACAATACATGCCAGATTTGCCGCTAACGCAGCAGATGTTAGCTAGCTTGACAGAGTTAGCGCAAATTGATGTGCATCCACCTGTGCCAACGTTGACGAGTTCTTTACAAGCATTTCAATCCTATTTAAATGGAAGATAACATGCGGCGATTTATTTTTGTCATTGTCATTTTAATGGTTTCTGTTTGGTTGGGATTGCGTGTTGCAGAAGATCCTGGGCTCGCATTGCTTGCTTATAAAGATTGGTCAATTGAAATGCCTCTTTGGTTTGCGGGCATTTGTTTAATCGTTTTCATGTTGATCTTATATTATTTCGCCCGTTTTTTAGGTGGGGTGAAGACTTCTTTTTATCGCTTAGAAAATTGGTTGCATTTTCGTCGCAAAAATAAATCGTATAATAAAACGAATCGTGGATTGATAGAGCTGATTGAAGGCCATTGGCATAATGCAGAACGTTATTTGTTAAAAGGGTTGGATCAGGCCGATGCGCCATTAATTAATTATCTTGCTGCAGCTTATGCGGCGCATGCGCAAGGTGCTTACGATAAACGTGATAGGTATCTGCGTCAGGCGCATGATGTGGTACCTCATGCGCATATTGCGATTAGTTTAACACAAGCACAATTGCAATTTGATCAAGGACAATTGGAGCAAGCGCTGGCAACGTTAAATCATTTGCGCACGTTAAGCCCTTTACAGCGCGCAGCTTTAAAATTATTGCAAAAAATATATATTCGTCTGAGTGATTGGCAAGGATTATTAACGTTATTGCCTAGTTTACGTAAAGTGAAATTGTTATCACACGATCAAGCAGAACAGTTAGAGCAGCATGTCTATCAAGAGATGTTAGCTTCCATAGCGCATAAAGCAACAGATGTAAAAATACTCCACGATTTTTGGAAAACGATTCCGCGTAAATTGCAGAAAAATCCCCGTATTATTTATTGCTATGCTGCGCAATTAAAGCATTATCCGGATACAGCCATTGAAATTGAAGGGCTCATTAATAAAACGGTAAAAAAACATTGGGATACAGATTTGGTGAAACTGTATGGGTTATTGACGACACCTTATCCGCAAAAACAATTAGAGCACGCCGAAAAGTGGCTAAAAATCTACCCAGAGCAACCTGCTTTGCTATTAACATTGGGGCGTTTATGTATGCATTGTCAATTGTGGGGAAAAGCACGTATGTATTTGCAACATAGTTTGCAACAAGAGGAGAGTGTTGAAACGTATGCGGAATATGGCAGATTAGTTGAGCATTTAGGCGATACGCCGGCTGCTGCGCAAATTTATCGAGATGGATTGGCATTAAAAGTATGATGGCAAGTCGTTCATATAAGATTATTTTTGCAGGTACGCCTGAATTTTCAGTGAAAACATTGGCTGCATTGTTAGCTTCTCGCCATACTGTACAAGCAGTGTATACACAACCTGATCGTCCCGCGGGTCGAGGGCGCAAATTGACACCTAGCCCAGTTAAAAAAATGGCGCTAGAGCATCACTTACCTGTTCATCAACCCTTAACATTGCGCGATGCTGATGCACAGCAAACGTTAGCTGATTTTCAAGCAGATTTAATGGTCGTTGTTGCTTATGGATTGATTTTGCCATTGTCAGTATTGCGCGCTCCTAAATTAGGTTGTCTGAATGTGCATGCATCGTTACTGCCGCGTTGGCGAGGGGCTGCGCCGATCCAGCGCGCTATATTGGCGGGAGATGACGTGACAGGTATTACGATCATGCAAATGGACCAAGGGTTGGATACCGGTGCTATGCTGTATAAAATGGAATGTCCTATTCAGGTCGATGATACGAGTGCAGCCTTACATGATCGCCTTGCTGATTTAGGCGCGAGGGCTTTATTGATGACGCTGGATGTGTTACCTACACTTCATCCGGAAAAGCAAAATGCTGCTTTGGCAACATATGCAGCCAAAATGTCTAAAGAAGAGGCGCAATTAAATTGGAATTTTTCTGCGGTTGAGTTAAATCGCAAAATTCGTGCTTTCAATTCCTGGCCTGTTGCGTGGACCATGATAAATGGACAAGTGTTACGTATTTGGCGGGCAGAAATAGTAGCGCAACCTTGTTCACAACAGCCCGGTATGATTTTGCGATCATCAGCAGAAGGTATTGATGTTGCAACAGGAAAAGGTATATTGCGATTGCAAAAAATTCAACTTCCAGGCGCGCGTGCCCTGCCTGTTGCGGATATATTAAATGCAAGACCAGGTGATTTTCTGGTGGGGAAACTATTTTGTGAATCTTCGAGCAGCGGCAGCGATAGTCATTTGTCAGGTCATTGAAGGTGCGTCATTAACCGATGCGCTTCCTCGTATGCTTCCGCAGTTTAGCAGTGTGCGCGATCAAGCATTTTTGCAAGCTGTTTGTTATGGAGTGTGTCGCTGGTATTTTCGATTGGATGCAATTTTAAATAAACTTTTTGCTAAGCCGTTAAAAGCAAAAGATCGAGACATTCACGGTTTATTATTGATTGGGTTGTATCAATTAATAGAAATGCGTGTGCCTCAGCATGCAGCTCTTGCTGAAACTGTATCAGCCGCAATCCATTTTAAAAAAAAATGGGCAAAAGAATTTATTAACGCAGTGTTGCGCAATTATCAACGTTCGGCGGATGAAATAAATCAGGCAATTCAGACGGAATCTGTAGCATTTTATGCACATCCTGCTTGGTTGATAGAGCGACTGATGCACGATTGGCCGAATGATTGGCAAGCGATATTGATTGCTAACAATCAGCATCCTCCTTTTGCGTTGCGGGTAAATAGACAAAAAAATTCGCGTGAAGGCTATCTGCAAAAATTAACGGTGCAACACATTGCAGCTTATCCTATTTCAGAAACAGGTGCGGGTATTATGCTTGCACAACCGATTCATGTTCAGCAATTACCGGGTTTTACACGCGGTGAAATATCAGTGCAAGATGGGGCGGCGCAGTTAGCTGCCGAATTAGTGATGCCATTATTGGGAGATCGCATACTAGATGCTTGTGCGGCACCCGGTGGGAAAACAGCGCATCTTTTGGAATTACATCCAGATATGGAGTTAATTGCGATAGATCGTGATGCAAAACGATTACAACGAGTCTATGAAAATCTGGAACGTTTACAGTTATCTGCTACATTAATATGTGCAGATGCAGGCGATCCAGAAACATGGTGGGATGGTAAACAGTTTGATCGAATTTTATTAGATGCGCCTTGTTCAGCAAGTGGGGTGATCCGTCGTCATCCGGATATTAAATTATTACGTCAAGCAGGTGATGTGGTTAATTTGGTGAATGAGCAGCGACGTTTGTTGACAGCGCTTTGGCCATTATTAAAGCCAGGCGGATTCATGGTCTACGTGACGTGTTCTGTGTTTCCGGAAGAAAACACGTGTTTAGTCGAATCATTTATGAGAACAAACAGAGATGCGAAGGAAGAAAAGATTCAATGCAGTTGGGGAAAGGAATGTGTAGTTGGGCGACAAATTTTGCCTGGTATGCATAGTATGGATGGTTTTTATTTTGCTTGTCTGAGAAAATGCTAAAATCTATTATGAGAGGTTCATCATGCGTATTGAATATGATGTCAAGCTGGATTTTAAAGATGTTTTAATTCGTCCGAAGCGCAGTGTATTAAAATCAAGATCTGAAGTGGTGCTTGAACGTGAAATTCGTTTTAGAAATGCAGGCGTTGTTTGGCGAGGGGTGCCCATTATTGCTGCTAACATGGACCATACAGGTACATTCGCTATGGCAAATGCGTTAGCTCCACACGGCTTATTGACCGCCATGGATAAATTCCATTCTGTCGCACATTGGCAAGAATTTACGAAAAAGCATGCGGACGTTGTTCCTTTCTGTTTTGCGTCGATGGGTATTGCAGAAGAAGACTTTGCAACATTACAAAAAATTATGCAGATTGCGACTATTTCAATGATTTGTTTGGATGTTGCAAATGGTTACACAGAACGGTTTGTAAAGTGTTTGGAACGATTGCGAACGACCTATCCGGATAAAGTCATTATGGCCGGAAATGTGGTCACAGGTGAAATGGTAGAAGAGTTAATTTTATCAGGTGCGGATATTGTTAAAATTGGGATTGGCCCTGGTTCAGTATGTACTACGCGAGAAAAAACAGGCGTGGGATATCCGCAATTATCGGCCATTATTGAATGTGCCGATGCGGCGCATGGATTAAGAGGCCATGTTTGTGCGGATGGTGGCTGCGTGACACCGGGTGATGTAGCTAAAGGTTTTGCTGCAGGCGCAGATTTTGTGATGTTAGGCGGTATGTTTTCTGGACATGATGAATGTTTGGGTGAGGTGATTGAAGAGAATGGCAAAAAATACAAGCGATTTTATGGGATGAGTTCATCGGAAGCAATGGAAAAACATCATGGAAATGTGGCGCACTATCGTGCAAGTGAGGGGCGTTCAGTCAATGTGCCTTATCGTGGGCCCGTGAAAAATACCGTGTTAGATATTTTAGGTGGGATTCGTTCAACTTGTACGTATGTTGGAGCTGAGCGGTTAAAAGAATTATCCAAGCGGACTACTTTTATTCGAGTGAGTAAACAAGTGAACGAAGTGTTCGTGCCTTATAGCGCAGAGAAAGCAGATAAAAGTGAAGGGCCATAACGAGAGATAATGTTGAATCGTTATCCATAATGCTATATGATTCCCCACTTCATTCTCTTATACAATATACATGGATGCATAAAATCATCTCAAAATCTATTTCGAACAAAAGTTAATCCAGCGACATTCTGGACAAATCATGGGTGCAAAACCATGCTCTTTGTTTCGTTAGCATACTGAAAAATAAAAAATAGTAGGAGTTCAACATGATAAAAAAAATAGTAATAACAAGTGCAATATTGACTGCAAGTACAGCCATCAGTTTTGCGGCAGGAGCTCCCTACCTTGGGGTAGGTTTGGGTCTTACTAACAACACATCAAATAATGCAAGTTATCGAGGTATACCGCTTACATTGTCGGGTGGATTTGGGGCAACAATAAATCAAAATATTTATTTGGCGGGTGAAATCTTCGCTAATTTTGCTACTTCTACTTTGAATAATAATGTAGGTAGCGTAAGCTTAAAAACCACTTATGGTTATGGAATAAGTTTTATTCCTGGCGTGATGTTGAGTGATCATTCAATGACTTTTTTGCGTCTTGGTTTGATAAAAACACGTTTTAGTAGTTTAGATAATACTGCCACAGGCGGTCAAATTGGTTGGGGTTTGCAAACTGGGATAACGCAAAATTGGGATTTACGCGGTGAGTATGATTATACCAAGTATCGACACGTGAGCGGTGTTTCTCCCAAGGCAGATACTTTTAACGTGAGCTTCATTTACAAGTTTGAATAGTCAGGAGTTATACATGTTTAAAAAAATAGTTATAGCAAGCGGAATGTTACTTGTAAGTTCAAATATGGCTTTGGCTGATATGCTTATTCCTTATGTAGGCGCTGATCTTGCTTTAGATTTGGGTCGTTGGACGTTGAAAGATGTGACGGGCGCGCGCACCAATGCAAATGCAAAAGGCGCTTACGGTGATTTGGTTGCAGGTTTTGGTTGGACAGGTGCAGAGCGTTTTTATTTGGGCGCTGAAGTGTTTGGGGCCCAAAGCTCAACACGTACCCCTACCAAAGTCATTAATACTAGCGGGGGAACAACAGGGGCGTTCGCAAGAATGAGATGGACCTATGGTGCAAGTTTGTTGCCTGGTTATAGGTTGACTGATACAGCGATAACGTATTTGCGTTTTAGTGTGCTTAAATCACGTTTTCAATTGTATCAAGGCTCTATTCCTGCTGGATTTTCGTTTCATTATGAAATTGCTAATGCTAAAGGTGTTCAAGTAGGTATTGGCTTGCAAAATGATTTTTCTAGAAATTGGGGTATACGCGGCGAATATGATTATGTGACTTATCGTTCTATTTCTCTCTTTAATAATAAATTTAGAGCTTATGATAATCAAATTAAAGTAGGTTTGATGTATAACTTCTGTTAGAGCAATGCGGAGAATTATCTCAATGAAGAGAATAATAAAAATTGTATTTATTATTACATTATTAAGCTCAATGATATGTATGGCTGAAGAATATCCGCCTGTCCCTGTGGGATGGTATGTGGAGGGTAATCTCGGTAGTTCAAGATTAACAAATACTAATTATGTCAGCGGTGCGAATGGCTCTCCTTCTAGTTCTGGAGTGGCTTGGAATGTGAATGGAGGCTATAAATTTATGCCTTATTTTGCTACCGAAGCTGGATACACTAAATATTCAGGTGCCACCTCTAAAGCATCAGGCACAACGGTGGCAAAAAATAGTTCTTATTCATATGATGTTGCAGCGAAAGGTATGTTATTGCTGGGTGATAGTAATGCAGATTTATTTGCTAAAATCGGTGTCGCGCGCTTGAATTCAAATGTGACAATACGTAATCAGAGTTTTGTTACAGCTAATGGTATTACGGTTAATAATGGTAAAAGTAGGACCACTGGATATTATTTTGGTCTAGGTATTGAATATTCATTCTGGTCAAATTTTCTTGTTAATACACAATGGCAAAGGGCAAGAGGGAACACTCATACAGGGAACATGGATCTGTTTTCCATTGGTGCGGGTTATATATTTGGTTAGAACTTGTCCCGATATTGTTTAATAGGCTCTAAAGCGCGAGTTAACCATTTAGCAATATCTTGAATTTCTTCCTGGCAGACAGAATGCGGCATCGTATAACTATGCCAACTGATTGTATAGTTGTAATTTTTTAATGTTTGATAGGTTTTTTCACCTAAGGGATATGGGACGATAGGGTCTTCGGTGCCATGACCGATAAAGATGGGGGTTGATTTATATAAGGGATTGCTTGTTTTTATCACTTGTTCTGAGTGAGGAAGATAACCTGATAATGCAATGATACCAGCAAGTTGTTTCTGGAAAGTAAGCCCCGTTGTTAATGCGATCACGGCACCTTGTGAAAAGCCGGCTAATATAATTCTTTCATATGGAATGCCGGATTGTTTTTCACGTTCAATAAGTTGCTGTAGTTTTTTGACTGAATCGTCAATGCCGACTTGATCAGCGTGTTGATTCATGTTCATAGAAACAATATCGTACCAAGCGCGCATCACATATCCATTATTAATGGTAACTGGGATGAGCGGTGCATGAGGAAAAACAAAACGCAACGGTATATTGAGTTTTAACTCAGAAACAATAGGGACAAAATCATTACCGTCTGCACCTAATCCATGTAGCCAGATAACGCAGCCAGCAGGTGAGGCGGGGGGATCTATTTCAACACAGGGAAGCAAAGTTAGCATAATTTATTATGATCAAATAATTAACGTTAATATTGTATAGGCTCTTGCTTACATAACGTAGACATAGTAACCTTTAAGAATAAACATGCAAGGTTGGCATACTATTTTTTAGTTATTTAATGAGGAAGATGAGTACTATGAAACGATCTTTCAAAGCGGTTCTTGGCGTTACCCTTTTAGAAATTATGTTGGTATTAGCTATTGCGGCAATGATTATTGTTATGTCAATCCGCTATTATCAATCAGCCTCGCTTAATCAAAAAATAGCGGCAACGATGAATAATGTTACGGGTATTGTTGCTGCTGTTGAAAGTTATTTGGCAGCGACCGGAACGCTTCAGAATTTGAATGCGGGAGTCATTCAGCCTTATTTGCCAGGCGGTGTCATGCCTAGTTCTGGATGGGGTGGTGCTATGACAATTGCTGCTGGTGGAGCAAATGCGTATACCATCACTGTTCCTAGCGTGCCGACCTTAGGTTGTACTCAGTTACGTAGTTTGCTCATTCAAAATACAAAATTTGCTCCTGTAACATGTGTTGCTCCTAGTGGTTTAACTATTCTTGTAACAGAATAACCAAATATAAGCGGCTCTTTTCTTAATAAGTTTGTGCTTGTTAGGTGAGCTGCTTATAGAGCTTATCTCAAAAATATCCAAACAAATTCTCAGTACACGACAAAAAACCGTTCGCTCTGAGGAGGCCGCAAAAGC
>CAZAEO010000074.1:0-10408 GCA_964484285.1 uncultured Coxiellaceae bacterium
ATAACCCGAAGGTCGTTGGTTCAAATCCAGCCCCCGCTACCAACAAATTGAAAAATAAGAAAACCCCTGTTGGGGTTTTTTATTTTTTAAAGCATGAGATAGAAGTAAATGCGTAATAGGGATGCTCAATTAAATGATCGTTTGGCTGCGTTGATTGAAGCCATGGGATATGAGTTTGTAGGTTGTGAATTGCGTCGACAAGGTCACGGCTCTTTGTTGCGTATTTACATTGATAATGAAGATGGGATTACACTAGCAGACTGCACAAAAGTAAGTCATCAAGTGAGCGCTATGCTAGATGTAGATGATCCTATTTCCGGGCGCTATAATTTGGAAATTTCGTCCCCAGGGTTAAATCGGCCATTGTTTGGGATTAAACAATACCAAAAGTTTATTGGAAAACAGGTCAAGATAAAAGTACATAACCCTATTAATCATCAACGTAATTTTGTAGGAATGTTAGAGCAAGTCAATGAAACAAATGTGCATCTTTTAGTGGATGCAGAAAAAGTGGTTTTACCTTTTTCTGAAATAGAAAAAGCGAGAGTCATTGCGGACTTTTAAATTCACGCTGATCAAATGAGGCTGACGCTATGAACAAAGAAATTCTGTTAGTTGTAGAAGCAGTGTCTAACGAAAAAGGTGTAGGCAATGAAGTCATATTCCAGGCAATCGAAGCAGCCCTTGAAATGGCAACTAAAAAGCGCGCGGGCGCAGATATTGATGTTAAGATCACAATTAATCAAAAAACGGGAGATTACCAAACAATTAGACGTTGGTTAGTGATAGATGATGCGCAGGAAGACGAAGAAGGTGACGGGGGTGTTGCTCGATTCACGTTGACTGAAGCGCGTCATCGTAGCCCAAACATCCAGCTGGGTGAGTATATAGAAGAGTTCATGGAATCCGTTGAATTTGGTCGTATTGCGGCACAAAAAGCAAAGCAAGTTATCGTACAAAAAGTATTAGAAGCCGAACGTGCGCAGATGATTAGCGCATTTAAAGAACGATTAGGTACGTTGGTGAATGGGGTTGTTAAAAAAGTAACACGCGAGTATGTGTTGCTCGATTTAGGTAATAATGCAGAAGCCATACTACAACGTTCTGAAATGATTCCACACGAGGCAGTGCGCATCAATGATCGTTTGCGTGCGTATCTTTATGAAATACGTGCGGATGCAAAAGGTCCTCAGTTAGCTGTTAGTCGTACACGCCCAGAAATGCTGGTTGAATTATTCAAAATTGAAGTGCCCGAAATTGGCGAAGAACTTATTGAAATTAAGGGCGCGGCGCGCGATCCGGGGTCACGCGCGAAAATTGCTGTTAAAACAAATGATGGACGTATTGATCCAATAGGCGCTTGTGTAGGTATGCGTGGCGCACGTGTGCAAGCTGTTTCAAGTGAGCTCGGCGGTGAACGTGTTGATATTGTATTGTGGGATGATAACCCAGCCCAGTTAGTTATTAATGCTATGTCGCCGGCAGAAGTCGCATCTATTGTGGTAGATGAAGATAGCCACACTATGGATATTGCTGTCAAAGCAGAACAGCTTTCACAAGCAATAGGTCGCAATGGTCAAAATGTTAGATTAGCAAGTGAATTAACGGGTTGGCGATTGAATGTCATGACGGAAGACCAAGCAAAAGCAAAATCTGCAGCAGAAGAAGAAAATGTAGTCCAGTTATTTAAAGAAAAACTGGGTGTAGATGATGACATTGCAAAGATCCTAACAGAAGAAGGATTTGCTTCACTTGAAGAAATTGCCTATGTGCCGCTGCAAGAGATGTTGGAAATCGAAGGATTTGATCAAGAGTTAGTAGAGGAATTACGTGAGCGAGCGAAAGGAGCCTTGCTTACTAAAGCAATTGCGGAGGAACAAGAATTGGAGAGAACGGAACCAGCAGAAGATTTGCTAGAAATGGAAGGAATGGATCGTCATTTTGCATATGTGCTTGCTAATCATGGTATTATCACGCGCGAAGACCTTGCTGAGCAATCAGTCGATGACTTACTTGATATTGGCGAAATAGATGAAGAAAAAGCGGCGAAGTTGATCATGACAGCGCGTAAGCCGTGGTTTGATGAAGCAAATCATGTTGACTGAGGGGGCATATGTCAAAGAATTCAGGGCTTGTAACTGAAAAGAAAACTGCGGTTAAAAGCGCCAAAGCACAGGGTGTATCGGTGACTCAATTAGCTGCCAGTATTGGTATTTCAGTTGATCGCTTGCTGATGCAGTTAAAAAACGCACAAATTAATGTAACAGGTGTGGATGATATTATTGCAGAAAAAGAAAAACAAAAACTACTACGTTATTTGCAACAGCACCATGGCGCAAGAGCAGATGCGGCGCCCGAAAAAATTGTTTTGCGACGTGCGAAAACCAGTGAAATTAAAGTGGCTGGTTCTCAAGGGGCAAGGAAAACCATTAGCGTGCAAGTTAGAAAGAAACGTACTTACATCAAGCAATCCAAGACAGCATCACCCCTATTACCTACACAGGGCCAAGCGATTGAAACGCCGCCTGCCCAAGAAGTCAACGCAACGGAAACATTAGAACCTGTGCAGGAAAGTAGTGTCGAACAAGTCACTTCGCCTGAGGTATTGCTCACTGAAGGCAATGAGCTAGGCGAAGTGACTACAGGTAAAGCAGTAACTGAAATTGTTAAGCGCAAAGAAAAACGTCCGCATGAAATAAAACCAGAGCTGGATGAAGGTGATCGCCCTAAAAAGAAAAAGAAAAGCCGCATGGGGGATAGAGATGGCGGCCATCAATATGAAGCGCTGATTGGGAAAGGTGCGGCGCCAATTGATCTGGTGCTGCGTGAAGATGAAGGTGATTTGGAAGTTATCGATCGTAGACGTCGTAGGCACGGAAAGACACGCAAGTCCGCGCAACCTGTACAAGTGCAAGCATTTACTCGACCTACCGCGCCCATGATTCATGAAGTTAATATTCCTGAAACCATTACGGTAGCTGACCTCGCACAGAAAATGTCAATCAAAGCAGCTGAAGTCATTAAATCCATGATGAAAATGGGTGCTATGGTCACTATTAATCAAGTGATTGACCAGGAAACAGCGTCCTTAGTGGTGGAAGAAATGGGTCATAAACCCAAATTGATTAGCTCACAGGCAGTGGAAGAATCCTTAGCTAAAGATTCTGAGGTGCAAGGTGAATGGCTTCCTCGTGCTCCAGTCGTTACTATCATGGGGCATGTCGATCATGGAAAAACCTCGCTGCTTGATTATATTCGTCGTACTAAAGTAACAGCAGGTGAAGCAGGCGGGATTACGCAACATATCGGCGCTTACCATGTAGAAACGCCTAAAGGTGTGATTACCTTTTTAGATACGCCAGGTCATGCTGCATTTACTGCTATGCGCGCACGCGGTGCTAAATTAACGGACATCGTGATTTTGGTTGTTGCAGCAGATGACGGAGTCATGCCGCAAACTACCGAAGCAATCAATCATGCTAAAGCGGCGAATGTGCCAATGATTGTTGCGGTGAACAAAATTGATAAACCTGAAGCAGATCTTGATCGCGTTAGAAATGACTTATCGAAACACGGTCTTATTCCAGAAGAATGGGGCGGTGAGACAATGTTCGTTCCGGTTTCAGCAAAAACAGGACAAAACATCGAGCAATTACTTGATTCGATATTAGTTCAAGCCGAAGTCTTGGAATTAAAAGCAGTTGTTGATGTGCCGGCACGCGGTGTTGTGATCGAATCACGTCTTGATAAAGGTCGCGGTGCAGTAGCTAGTCTGCTTGTGCAGCAAGGTACTTTACGTAAAGGGGATCTTGTATTAGCAGGATTTGAGTATGGGCGTGCGCGAGCTTTATTTGATGAAAATGGTAAACAAGTTGAGCAAGCCGGGCCGTCTATTCCAGTCGAAATATTAGGATTGTCGAGTACTCCCAATGCAGGCGATAGTTTTTTAGTGGTTGAAGATGAGCGCCGTGCACGTGAAGTTGCATTGTTTCGACAAGGAAAGTTTCGTGAAGTCAAATTGGCAAAACAAAATGCGGCGAAGCTTGAAAATATTTTGCAGCGTATGGGCGATGAGAAAAGTGAGCGTGCACTCAATATCGTATTAAAAGCAGATGTACAAGGATCAGCAGAAGCATTGTCGCAAGCATTGGCAGAGTTATCAACAGCGGATGTTAAAGTAAAAATTGTTTCGAGTGCTGTTGGCGGCATTAATGAATCCGATGTGAATTTAGCATTAGCATCGAATGCAATTATGATAGGTTTTAATGTGCGTGCTAACAATGAAGCGCGTAAATTAATTGAAGCAGAAAGCGTTGATTTGCATTATCACAGTATTATTTATGATGTCATTAATGAAGTGAAACGCGCGATCAGTGGTTTTACTGCGCCTGTAATTCAAGAAAAAATCATTGGGTTGGCAGAAGTGCGTGATGTTTTTCGTTCTTCCAAGTTGGGAGCCATTGCAGGTTGTATGGTGTTAGAGGGTGTAGTGCGTCGTAATAGCCCGATTCGAATATTACGTGATAATGTGGTTATTTTTGAAGGTTCGCTTGAATCATTAAGACGCTTCAAGGATGATGTGACTGAGGTGCGTAATGGCATGGAATGTGGTATTGGTGTGAAAAGTTATAATGACATCAAGCCGAAGGACCAAATAGAAGTATTTGAAAAAGTTGAAGTGAAAAAATGACCAAGGGATTTAAACGAGATCAACGGATTAATGACGTTGTGCAACAAGCGCTTGCTGAAATCATCCAAAAAGAAGCAAAAGACTTACGTTTTGGTATGGTGACTATTACAGGTGTGAATGTATCGCATGATTTGGCGTTTGCTAAAGTCTTTGTCAGCGTGCTCGAAGAAGATAAAGCAGATGAAACAATTGCTGCGTTAAATAATGCAGCCAAGTATTTACGTTATTTGCTAGCTAACGCGGTTGAGTTGCGTATTACGCCAGAACTGAAATTTGTTTACGATGACTCGATTGCGCGCGGCAGCCGCATTTCGTCATTAATTAATGATGCATTGAAGAAGTAAAAATATTATCTCTGTGCTTCTTATGCAGAGATGATTGGAATGTTCATGAAAGCCACTTTCAAAAAAATTGACGGCATTTTATTACTGGATAAACCACTCCATATAACCTCTAATAGCGCGTTGCAACGCGTCAAGCGGTTATTTGGTGCAAAAAAAGCGGGCCATACGGGCAGTCTAGATCCGCTTGCAACCGGCATGCTGCCTGTCTGTTTTGGCGAAGCAACGAAAGTGTCACAATTTTTGTTGGACTCCGACAAGCATTATCAAGTTGAAGCAAAGCTGGGTATGCAAACGACTACAGGTGATGCGGAGGGTGATGTTACCGGGGTTCAACCTATAAAAAACGTCACAATTGAGGCAATTATCGCCGTATTGCAGCGATTTACTGGAAAAGTTCAGCAAATTCCGCCGATGTTTTCTGCAATCAAACATCAAGGCAAGCCACTTTATGAATTAGCACGTAAGGGTATAGAGATAGAACGAAAACCACGTACCGTGCAAATTCACTCTTTACAATTCAATACCTACGCAGATGGAATAGTGCATTTTACGGTACACTGCAGCAAAGGAACGTATATCCGCACGCTAGTCACGGACATAGGCGAACAATTGGGCTGCGGGGCATATGTGTTTGCACTGCGTCGCAGCGCGGTCTCTCCTTATCAGCAAAATACGATGTATACGTTAGCTGAGCTGGAGCATATGCATAGTCAACATGGGTTTAATGCGATAGCCCAATGCTTATTGCCCCTTGATACGTCCGTGCAGCATTTGCCAATGATCAAGCTTTCTTCTTCCGCTACTTTTTATGTCCGTATGGGGCAGGCTATAAGAGCGCCTTATATTCCAACAGAGGGTTGGGTAAGAATTTTCGCAGATAGTGGCCAATTTATGGGTATAGGAGAAGTTCTCCCTGATGGCAAATTAGCCCCCCGCCGCCTGGTAAAAATAGTTTAAAATTCGCCTCACTTCTTATCTAATCTTTTGTTTTAAAAGGGAAAAATTCTTTTTTCCGTGATGTTGTATAATTAATAGTAGAAATCATAAAAATGACAAACGAAACGAGGAGCAAGGCGTTATGCCGAGGTTTATTGAATTTCTTGCGAGCGAGGCAGGGGAAGTTGTAGCGTATTGTAAAGAGCGAGCGTTGGCTCGTGTTAGCGGCTATGATAGGTTCGCGAGCTATCTTCATGAAAAAGAAGTATCTATCACAATTCCGCAGCTGAAAGCACTGACGACTAAGTATCTTGATTTGTTCAAACTTCCTGTTAAATCACCCATTTCCCTAGAAAAAATAAAAGGGGAGAAGGATAGTCCTGAGGCCTTTTTTAAAGGCATAAAAGAATTCTATATTACAATGATATTGCATGCCATGGAGGAAGTGCTGGATGAACAAGGCAATCTTCATCTTGCTATTGTAAAAGCATTTGATCTTGACAATGCGACAGATAAAAAAAATGAATTTATCAGAGGAATGATGCATCAAGTTTTTGAATCTATTTCTGTTTCGAGTGAATGTAAAGCATTTATGCAAAAAAATTGTGAAAACGACTTAATTCAAGCGAAAGGAGCCGCAATAAGCTTGCTTGTAAATGCTTACCAGGAAGATAAGGCACTAGCTGACACTATTTATCAGGCTTATAAGAAGAAGAAAATGACAGATTTGTATGACACACTCATCTTGCCTCTTGGAAAGAGTATCGATGGAATTATAACGAAGTCAAACAATAGCAAAGAAAATTTCTTTTTAACACAATCATTTCAGACTATACAAAGCGCATTTTTAAATAAAGAATTTAATTCCGAAGATCTTAAGAGAGCGCTTGCTAATCTAGGGGTGATGGCAGAAGCCAGAGCGGGTTATTTTTTCAATAGTTCTCTGAAAGGCCCGGTTGAGAAGCTTAAGAAATTCGTATCAGAACAAGCTTCCCAAAATCAGAACCAGAATGAAGATAAGAAATCCTTGTCCAAATAAATAGCGATAATCTGAAATGTAGGTTCAGGTAAAGTTGATTTGGATTTGATTTTGCAATTTATAGACCAGATCCCTACCTAGAATAGTTAATATTTTCATATAGATATCGGGTTTTTTCTTTTGCAACTGCATAAGTTGTTCATAATCCCATTCCAGATACCGTACAACAGCGCTTTTGGCTCTTACGTCGGCTGACATAGGCTGTTGTGTTAAAAAGCGCATTTCACCTACAAAGAAATGATGAGTCAGCTCAGCAATGGTTTTGTTGTTTTTCTCCACAGAAACCCGCCCGTTTATAATTAATAAAAGCCTATCTTTTGTGTCTCCTTCATAACATAAGAATTCGCCTTGTTTAGATGTCTTGTTTTTACCTATTTTGACAAACGCTAAAAATTCTTTCGGTTTCATGCTGGGAAAAATTTTATTGTAAATTGGTTTAAACTCTTCTGGTAATAAAATAGCTGTACGCTCAAGCAGCAACCGAGTAATTTGTACAGAATTAACGGCAAGATAAAATAAATTCATGATAGCTATAATTGTAATATTATAAATAAAACCAGAAATAATGAATAAAATGCTAGATGTTAAGTATAATGATCTCAACAATAGAATATCTGTTACAAGAAAAGAAGAAATACCTATTGTAGATGCAAAACAATAGAACAAATCCTTTATAATCACGGGCGATGAACTCCTTCCCAGGTAAGGCAAGCTTCTTAATTTTAAAGAATAAATTTATTTATTTCATTATCTATTTCTTCGATAGCATCTTTTTGAAAGCGATCCATCTGGGGAGATTCTTTTTAAAAGTGTGCCTAAATACTTGTTCAAATAGCTTCTCCCCTGTACAATACGCCCCTGGTTTTATTGTAATGACAATATTACTTAACGTAGGGTAAACATAGTCATTGCGCTCGCAATGACCAAGCCTTACTTGAGCGTGTAATAGGTGATAACTAAAATTTTAGGAGTTTATACATGGCATTAACCGCTGCCGCAACAGCAGACATTGTTAAAAAATATCAACGTACTAAAGAAGATACCGGGTCACCTGAAGTACAAATTGCTTTATTGACATCACGTATTGAGTATTTAACACAGCACATGAAATCAAACCCGCATGATTACCATACGCGTTATGGATTAACGAAATTAGTGAGTCAGCGTCGTAAACTCATGGCTTATCTGAAGCGTGTTAACTTGGCTGTTTATCGCGAGTTAATTCAAAAATTAGATGTGCGCGGCTGATAAAAAACGCTTTAATACCTCTTATCGATTCATTAAGTTAGGATAATTCTGTGACAGCAGTCAAAAAAACATTTCGTTATGGCGATCATACAGTAACGCTTGAGACCGGTGTGATTGCACGACAAGCTACCGCCGCCGTGCTGGTAGGTATGGATGATACTATGGTGCTTGTCACTGTGGTTGGCCAAGCAAGCACGAGCGAAGATCGTGATTTTTTCCCTTTAACTGTAAACTACCAAGAACGCACCTATGCAGCTGGCCGTATTCCAGGGGGGTATTTTAAACGCGAAGCTAAGCCTAGCGAAAAAGAGACATTAACTTCTCGGTTGATTGATAGACCTGTACGTCCGCTCTTTCCAAAAGGATTTAACTTTGAAGTGCAAGTTATTGCAACAGTGGTATCTATGAATCCTGAAATTGATTCGGATATTCCAGCAATGTTAGGCGCATCTGCTGCGCTCGCTTTATCCGGCATGCCATTTATGGGGCCGCTCGGTGCTGCACGTGTAGGTTACACAGACAATGCGTATATATTAAATCCTACTTTATCGCAATTAGAGACATCAGAGCTTGATATGGTAGTAGCAGGTACAGAAAAAGCTGTCTTGATGGTGGAATCAGAAGCAAAAGAATTGCCTGAACCGGCCATGTTGGGCGCTGTTATGTTTGCCCATCAACACATGCAAACTGCGATTTCCGCAATCAAAGAGCTGGTAAAAGAAGCAGGCAAACCCGCGTGGGATTGGGAAGCGCCGTTGGTGAATCCTGTTGTTGAAAAACGTGTGGCCGAATTGGTAGAAGCAGAATTAGTGAAGGCTTACCAGATTCGTGACAAACAAGAGCGTCAAGATGCCATTGCAGAAATTCGTGAACGATTACTTGAGAAAATGCTTGCAGAGAATACGGACAAAGAAGACGAAGCGTTGTTAATGGAAGATACTAAATATGTATTTAAAAACTTAGAAAGCCGCATTGTTCGTGGCCAAATTTTAGAAGGTAAACCGCGTATCGATGGACGTGACACTAAAACAGTTCGTCCTATTTCCGTTCAGGTAGGTGTGTTGCCGCGCACACATGGTTCAGCCTTGTTTACTCGTGGTGAAACACAGGCACTGGTCGTTGCTACTTTAGGTACAGAGCGTGATGCACAAACGATTGATGCGTTAGAAGGAGAGCATAAAGAAACCTTTATGCTGCACTACAATTTCCCGCCTTTCTCGGTAGGCGAAGTTGGTTTTGTGGGCAGTCCCAAGCGTCGTGAAATCGGTCACGGCAATTTGGCAAAACGTGGTGTGAAAGCAGTGCTACCAAAAGAATTCCCTTATGTGTTGCGTGTCGTATCCGAAATCACTGAATCAAACGGTTCAAGTTCGATGGCGACGGTGTGTGGTAGCAGCTTGGCATTAATGGATGCGGGCGTACCCATCCGTGCCCATGTAGCAGGTATCGCAATGGGTCTGGTGAAAGAAGGAAATCGTTTCGCAGTGTTATCCGATATTTTGGGCGATGAAGATCATTTAGGTGATATGGATTTTAAAGTAGCGGGTACAGCGCAAGGTGTCACTGCTTTACAAATGGATATTAAGATTGATGGCATTACCGAAGAAATCATGCGTCAAGCATTGGAACAAGCGCATGAAGGGCGTATTCATATTCTTGAAATTATGAATCGCGCCATCCAACAGGCACGCGCAGAAATGTCAGTCTATGCGCCGCGCATTTTAAATATGCGCATTCCAACAGATAAAATTCGTGATGTGATTGGTAAAGGCGGTGTAACCATTCGTTCACTCACAGAAGAGACAGGAACGATTGTTGATATCAGTGATGATGGTGAAATACGTGTTGCTGCTGCAGATCTCGCAGCGTGTGAAGAAGCGATTCGACGTATCGAACGTTTGACTGCTGACGTGGCTGTGGGAGAAGTGTACGAAGGAACAGTGGTAAAACTTGCTGACTTTGGTGCTTTTGTGAGTATTTTACCAGGCAAACAAGGGTTAGTGCATATTTCACAAATCGCGAAAGAACGCGTTGAAAAAGTCACCGACAAACTAGCTGAAGGCCAAGTCGTGAGAGTGAAAGTTTTGGAAATTGATAAGCAAGGCCGTATTCGCTTAAGTATGAAAGAAGTGGAGATTGGTTAATCTGGAT
>CAZAEO010000074.1:10431-11182 GCA_964484285.1 uncultured Coxiellaceae bacterium
GGCATGACATTTTCGTGATTAGGCACGCTTTTCGGATAGGCATGTAATTATAGCGTCACAATATTCCCCTTTGCACCAAACTCAAAAACTCCGCGCGTGTTCGGCGATCTTCACGAAAAGTACCTAACATCACAGATGTGGTCATGACCGAATTTTGTTTTTCAACTCCCCGCATCATCATGCATAAGTGTTTAGCTTCAATGATGACACCTACCCCGCGACCTTGCGTGATGTCCAATAGGGTTTCAGCAATTTGTTTGGTTAATTTTTCTTGAACTTGTAAGCGGCGCGCAAACATATCTACAATACGGGCTATTTTGGATAAACCAATAATTCGGCCTTTAGGTAGGTAAGCAACATGACATTTACCAATGAATGGCAATAAATGATGTTCGCACAGCGAATAAAGTTCAATATCTTTGATAATAATCATTTCATCATTATCAGTTTCAAATAATGCACCATTAACGATGTTTGTTAGCGATTGTTGATATCCTTGCGTCAGAAATTTTAATGCAAGCGCAGCACGTGCTGGAGTATCTTTTAATCCATCACGATTAATGTCCTCGCCAATGAGTTCAATAATTTTTTTAAAGTGTTCTTTCATGTATACCTCTCACACCTGAATTTTAGGTTTTTAACAACATGGCTTACATCGACCTTGAAACGTTCCTCAATCGAAAAAACTCGATGTAGCAACGACTACACCTGCGTTTTTTCTCAATCAGAACGTTTCAATCTCTCGCAATCC
>CAZAEO010000075.1:0-10916 GCA_964484285.1 uncultured Coxiellaceae bacterium
TAAATACCAAATTGGAGGTGTTTATTTATGACACATGTTCACCGGACAGTAGTGGGACAGGCTCAGGATGACACAGATCTATATTATTGTCATCCTGAGCGTGAGCGAAGGACCTCTAATGGGCGCGCGAAGGTGAAAAATTCGGGCTGTAGGTTACTAATTCTAGTTTTGCGTTGGAGGAACCTTGGTCACGTTCAGTCATGCTAGCAGGCGTATCGCGGAAATAGAGATATGCTGTTCCAGCAACCACGGCAGCAGCTATAACAAGTATTGTAGTAGATGAAACGCCCATGAATAGGGCGGATGATTTGCAAAATTCGCTTAATAACTCACGCGCTTTTTCTAAATGGGCTTGTGTGTCAGAGCCTAATGATGCGCTCACGTTAAAAAAAGTGGGTAATCCGGGAAGAGGAATCTGATCGGTCGGCACCTGTATGTTGAAAGAGGTTGATGTGGCTGGGGGTATGATAGATGCGCATTTTTTTGCTGCTTCTTTTGCTATGTAAAATGTAGCTCCAATACCTGTGCCAACAATGCCCAGTGCGCTTAGTACAAAACCAGTCGTTGCTTTTTTGCCTAATCCCATGTGCTTACTTTCCTTTATGTAAAATGTTTTAAAAGGCTTGCATTATTTCACGATGCATTAAGCGAAGCAATTTAAATTTTTTCTTGTTTGGGGCCATGTCTCTGTTTTCCAACCTATTCTTTATAATATAGATTCAATTTTTACTTCTTGATTTACATCGGCATTATAATCCACATTTTTTGCATTAAATCCAAACAACCGATAAAATTCGTTGCGATATCCTGCAATATCGGTAAGTTGTTCGAGATTTTCTGACGTAATGTGTGGCCAGAGCGCAGTAATTTTTTGTTGTACATCGGACTGCATTTCAAGATCATCAAGACGAATATACCCATCCGCATCATGTATTAATTGTGCGCCGTATATATTTTTAAATAATCGGTACATTTGTTCAATGCATCCTTCATGTGTACCTTTTTCTTTCATGATTTTAAATAACAAAGAAATATATAAAGGCACTACGGGTATGGCCGCACTGGCTTGGGTAACGACGGCTTTGTTAATAGAAATGAGAGCTTTTCCGTGCAGCGATGCTAATTTTTTATTGATTTTTTCTGTAGATTTATACAAATCATCTTTCGCACGTCCGATGGTTCCTTCTTTGTAGATAGGAAATGTTAACTCAGGCCCAATGTAAGAGTACGCAATTGTCTTGACACCATCAGTTAATACATTTTCTTTTGCTAAAAAATCAAGCCACATTTCCCAATCTTCGCCACCCATGACGGCAATGGTGTTATTAAGTTCATCATCTGTTGCTGCATCTAATGAAATAGATTTCACTTCACCACGGAATACATCTACTGTTTTGCTGCTATAAGCTTTATTAATCGGTTTCAATACTGAAGAAAACACCTGTCCTGAATCTGGATGTATACGTCGTGGCGACGCTACACTATAGATGATTAAATCAATTTGTTTGAGGTCACGGTGAATTAAGTCAGCAGTTTGTTGTTTTATCGCATGCGAAAAAGCATCACCATTAATGCTTTTAGCATAATGCCCTTCACGATGGGCAATGGTTTCAAAGGCGGCAATATTATACCAGCCCGCACTTGCCGTACGTTTTTCGTCTGCTTCTTTTTCAAAGAATACACCAATGGTATTGGCATTGGCACCAAAGGTGGCAGCAATTCTACTTGCTAACCCATAGCCAGTGGAGGCGCCAATGACTAATACATTTTTCGGGCCGCTGAATGAAGGCAGTGCTTTGATATAGTTAATCTGTTCTTCAACTATGTTGAAGCATCCCGCAGGATGTGCGGTAGTGCAAATAAAACCACGAACTTTTGGTTGTATAATCATGATGATATCCATTAAAACAGGCTTTTCGATGGCAAAAAGTCTAACAGAAAAAAACAGTAACATGATAGGAAATGTTGCTTAGCATGGCAAAATAGATTGAAATATACCGTTTTGTGTTTTGGTGAGGCAAGAAATGAAAAGAACGGTAGAAACAGATATAGCAATTATCGGCGGCGGTATAGCTGGTTTGTGGTTACTGAATCAATTGCAGCAGCAAGGTTTTTCTACCATTTTATTGGAATCTGCTGCGTTAGGCGGAGCGCAAACTCATAAGGCTCAAGGCATTATTCATGGCGGAATGAAATATGCATTACAAGGAGCAATAACATCTGCATTTGATGTAATCGCAAACATGCCATCTGTTTGGCAGGCGTGTCTTTGTGGGGAAGGTGAAATTGATTTGCGTCGTGTTCCTGTTTTATCTTCGCATCAATCTCTTTGGACATCGGGAACATTAACTGCAAAATTAGCTGGATTTTTTGCAAGCATAGCGTTGAAAGGGAACATAAAATTATTAACTGGATTAGAGCCCGAATTTCCTACCATTTTTAAAAGTCCGCAATTTAGTGGCAAAGTCTATTCTTTAAATGAAATCGTAATAGATGTTCATGCGTTGATTCGAGAATTGGTTAAGCCAAACCAAGATGTTATTTTTAAAATTGATTCTATGCGCGAATTGCAATTTGACGAACAACGCAATCTTGTTTCATGTGAAATTCAAGCAGTGCCCATGCAATCATTACAGATAAAAGCAAAAAAATATATTTTTACTGCAGGCAGCGGAAACCAATTTATTTTAGAAAAAATGAGATATTCAAAAATTAAAATGCAATCACGTCCATTACATATGGTGATTGTTAAACATGATTTTCCATATGAAGTATTTGCACATTGTTTGGGATTAAGTTCTGTGCCGCGGTTATCGATTACTACGCATCATGCAGCAGATGGAAAAACTATTTGGTATATCGGCGGCCAACTTGCTGAAGAAGGTGTACAACGTGATTCCGCTTTGCAAATTAACATAGCGCGCAAAGAACTGCAGGAAGTATTTCCGTGGTTAGATTTTTCTACTGCAGAATTCGCTAGTTTCTTGGTGAATCGTGCTGAAGCATTGCAAGCGGGCAGGAAACGGCCTGATTCTTGTTTTATGGAAGAAATAGGCAATTGCATTATTGCTTGGCCTACAAAGTTAGCGCTTGCACCTTTATTAGCGGATAAAATCATGCAATGTTTACAGCATAATCAATTAAAGCCTGGCAAAATAGATATTCGCGAATTGCGCGCATGGCCCATGCCTACGTTTGCACGCCCGATCTGGGATCAACTTTTATGATGCCAAAAATATCTCTGGGTAGTTCTGGAATGTTAGTAAGCCGTATTGGTTTAGGCACGGTGAAATTAGGCCGCAATCAAAGCGTACACTACCCTGCTCACTTTGAATTGCCAAGCGATCGAGAAATTAACGAGTTGTTATTTCTAACACAAGAATTAGGAATTAATTTGCTCGACACTGCGCCTGCTTACGGAAGCAGCGAAGAACGTTTAGGTAAATTGCTAAAAGAAAAACGCAAAGATTGGATTTTGTGTACCAAAGTGGGCGAAACATGTGTAGAGGGTCAATCTCATTTTGATTTTTCAAGAGAAGCGGTACGTCGCAGTATTGAGCGCAGTTTAAAACGACTGAATACAGATTATCTCGATATTGTATTAGTTCACTCAAATGGCGAAGACAATAAGATTATTGAAGAAAGTCCTGTGCTAGCGATATTACAAGAATGCAAACAGGCAGGATTGATTCGCGCATATGGCATGTCGACCAAAACAGTTGCAGGAGGAATGTTGGCTGTTGATCAGGTTGATGTAGTGATGGTGACGTATAATCCTATTCAAACGGAAGAGCAATCAGTCATTGCTTACGCACAGCAAAAAAATAAAGGAATACTGATTAAAAAAGCACTAGCGAGCGGTCATATCGATAAAATTTCTGTTGCAGAGCCAATACAGATGGCGATGAATTTTATTTTCTGCGAACCAGGAGTCAGTAGTGTTATTGTGGGCACGTTGAATCAAAAACATCTTTATTTTAATGTAAAATGCGTATTAGCTGCGTTAGAAAAACAAGCCTTGATGAAACGAAGTTTCATCAAGGCTTGTTTGCATGACAAATGAAGAATGCCGCTCGATTCGAAATTTGTTGCCTATTCTCTCATCCAAGTCTGTGTTCGCCAAAAGATACCCCAATAGCCGCGTACTTTTAGTTTTGCGCCATTATCAGTTGGTGTGAGAGAAGCGCGATAAATTTTTCCTTCTTTAGTATCTAAGATTTGGCCATTAGTCCAGCTGCCGTCTCTTTGTGGAACAAAACCCCATAAAAATGTTAATCCCATTACAGGTTTGCCTTTAAGACTGCCTGGACATTTATCACAACGATCGGCGGGAGTACGTCCTGGTCCAGGAAAGATTTTTATAACTTTTCCATATAATTTTCCATTTTGTTCAAAAATTTGAATCTTACCTGTGCGCATTTGAGTTTTATCGCTTATCGTGATCCATGTTCCTACCGGTGTCATTTTATTATCTGCTGCATAAGCCGTTGTAATAAACATGAATGTGAGGAAAATCATAGAAATAAAATATTTTATTGACATGGTGGCATTCTCCTTGGCGTGTAAGATCATAAGATACTCTATCAGTTTAGCTAAAATGATATAACGTTGCTAGGGTAGCCCATTCCTAGCATAAGCACCCCATAAGCAAATCTTGAGCGTAACGAAAAACTTTGATTTTTTATTATACGGCATGATTATTCTACAGGCGATTTACCGCGCGGGGTCCATTTTATATTTAAAAACTTTTCTGCACTTTGACGCATGACTTCATCAACATGCGGAAAGGTGAGCGCAAAACCATGGAAGGTTGCTACACTTAAGCGGAGTAATACGGCTACCGATTTAGCGATCACTGTTGCTGTTCGTTCTCCTGATAAGGAATAAAACCCTTTTTCATTTAGCCCAATAGCATCACCGGTGCTTAATGTGGTGACTGACTTGAGCTCCTGTTTGTTACTTAGATCAGGTTGTTTAACGTCAACGGTTCCACTCGCAATGATATAAACGCTATCAACGGGTTCGCCTACTTTAACAATGGTTTCTCCAGCAGCAAATTGCCTTTCAATTAATAATTCGGTAAGCGTCTCAATTTCTTTATCAGTCAATTCAGTAAAACAAGGCTGTTGTTTGAGTAATGCTTTTTTGGTTTTTAAGTCAACTTGTTGGGTCATATTTCTCTCGCAAATCGACGTAGTGGATTTCTACGCATTTTCCAGGATTAACAACTTCCTCTTCTTGAAGGATCATCACAATATTTTTCTACTTGATCTAAGCATTCATGATAATTATCACAGGGTGTACAGGGGATGCAAGGCGAAGCTTGTAAACATTTTTTTGCTTTGCATGGCGAACGATGGTTACATTGATTTGTTTGATAGCAATAGCTGCTACTGTAGTAACACACTCCGCCTCTATAAGTAGGATTAGAGCTGCAGCTGGTTAAAAGCACTAGGCAGATAACAAAAAAAAGATTTTTTTTCATGTCAATCTCCGTTTAGATAATATAACAATAAAACAGAATCAGTGAAATACTTGTCGCCATCCTGAGGTAGGATTTTTCTTTACTGAGATTAAACTAATATCATTAAATTGCTGATTGGCTCCTAAACTGATATTTGACCATGCACTCCCGTTCCAATGGTATGCTGTTCCACTTGCTCCTACTATCCAGGCATCTTGAGCATTAACAATGCTGATGCCGAAAAGATGAGTGCTGCCTACATCACTTGATGTCCAGGTAGAGCCATTATAAGTAACGATGATGCCGTTATTGCCGACCGCAACACCAAAATCGGCTAAGCTATCCCCGTCGCTATCTAACATGGAAATATTATTCAGTGTGGTTGAGGTAGGTGATGAGATGGATGTCCAACTGCTGCCATCCCAATGTAGTATAACGCCATTGTCGCCTACAGCCCAAGCTTGATTGGTTGATACCGTGTAAACACCATTCAAATTTTGGGTCACAGGGCTTGCTGCTTGTGTCCAGTTAGCCCCACTGTATTGAAGAATGCGTCCATTATCGCCTACAGCAAAACCGATAGAGCCTAATCCGCTCCCTGTCGTATCAATGACGTGAATGGCGTTGAGATTTTGATTGTTATTATTATCTGCAGGAATGCTAGGGGAGCTAGTGGGCGTTAACACGCTCCAACTACTGCCATTCCAGCGTAAAATGGTATATCGATTTTGGCCGCCGTTACAATTGGTCGGTCTATAGCGTGTTCCTACTGCCCAACCTTGTTGGGATGAAACCATAGAAATATCCAGTAAATTTTGATTATCACAGCCTGCTACAGTAACAAGTTGCCAATTTGCGCCATTCCAATGTAAAAAAATCAAATTGTTCTGTGCTTCATCACCTACAGCCCATCCATCTGCATTGGATAGCATACTCACACCATTCAGGCTGCCCGCGCTGTCGCCACCTGCAATCACCGATGCATTCCAACTCATTTCAGTGGGTTGGTTCCAGCGTGATAAAACAAAATTGTTTCCTGAATTATTTCCTTCCGCCCACGCATCTTGTAATTGAACATTTTCTTGTAATTCACGTTGATAGTTAGGTGAAGTTAAATTAGGAATGCCTGCATTGACATCTAAAGAACATTGATATTGGCCGATACCTGCGCCACTTGCATGAGCCGAAGCGAGTGTTCCACTTGTACCACGGGTGACACCAATAAATGTGTCGCCTGATATAGCAGCATAGTCGATTGCTTCGCGATCGATGAGTATCTTTCCACTGGATGCAAATCCCGCGGTACTAGTGACATTGATAGTAGAAGTGGTTGTTGTGACAGGAGCGCTCAGAGTAGTAACAGAAAAAGTCGGCAAGCTATTTGTTGCGGTCATCGTGAATGTTCCGCTTTCCATCGTTGCATGGGTGATAGCTGAATTCCCGGTGACACCGCTACAAGTGATGCGCGCTGGTGTGCCACTTAAATTGGGCATAGTTAAAAGACGTGTGCCTATTTGTAATCCCGATTCAGCCATATAAAATGCTCTCAAGCCGTTCTGTTGTGCAGCACTTAGCATAGCGCGATTAGAAAAAAGATAGGCGATCAATGATCCCATTACCCCTATTACCAACATAAAAATAACAGCCACAACCAACAAATAACCTTGTTGGCTAACATTATTTTTTTTCATGGTATGCCTCTTGTTGCAACCAGAGTTGAAAAAGAGGATGTGAGGCCTCCTGCGGCAATAGTGACGGATAATGAAATGTTGCGCACGGCTGATGGAGTAGCCGTAGTGATACCATTATTATCCATATAGCTTAAGGTCAAACTTTGAATTCCACTTGCGACGGTTTGGCTATTACGCATTAATAAATTATTACTCAATTGGTATTGAATGGTATCGCCATTCACATCAACAAAGGTGAGCTGAGAGGGTTGTATCGTGGTGATGTCTGCTGCGGAACGAATTGTGTGGAGATCAGTTGTCATTCGCTCCAGTGCAAAAAATCCTTGCCAGTCAATTTCACTGATATGTTGTGAAGTCAGAAAAGTTTGGTATGCCTGAAAAAGCGTTTTACCGATTACGACACCAATCACTCCCATGATCACGATAGTGATAATGAGTTCAATTAAGGTAAATCCGGCAGATATGTTTTTCTTCAAGTAGATCGATGATGTCATGTTAATAATCCCCTACTTGAGTAGATAGTGAGGCGTTGGCTAGCCCACTGATCGTTACGGTAATGGTTTTGTATGTTGTATCATTATTCCAAGTAGTACAGCTGATGTTCGTGTTTATGCTATATCCGGATGGAACCGCGCACGCAGTAGCAGAAGGTGTGCTAGGACAGGATAATGCAGCATATCCATTCATTTGACGTTGTCCTAGAAACCATTCCATACATTGTCTTGCCAATTGTACGGCAATCCACTGTTGATGGACGCTGGGCGTACTTCGTAAAGCAGTTGTGGCGCCCAATAAAATGGTACTCATTAAAATACCAGAAACAACCAAGAAAACGATTACTTCAATCAAAGTAAATCCATTTTGGGCGTGTGAAAAAATATTCATTTTATAGGTCATTGTAATGTTCCATAACCCGTTTCTGGGCTGATCTGTATAGTTCGGCTTTGGCCTGTTGTATTAATAGATATTGATGCAGTAGCAGTTAAAGCCGTTCCTGGAATAGTACTATCTACATAAGGAATACCTTGCGAATTAAAAGCAATTAAATTGTTAGGAAGATTAGACAGTGTTCCTAAAGTGACTCCGTTAATTAATGTCAATTGATTACTGCCAGAAGGTAATAGAATAGGAGTGCCTGCTTCGTTAACAATTTGATAAGTTGAAGAGGAAATCTTGACCCATCGATATCGCTGCCCAGAGGTGATACTTAATGCTTGTGTATAACGAATATCGTTCTGTACGCGCCTAGCTTCATATTCCAAGTTTAAAGAAGTGGCCGGCCATTGTAGGAGTAAGGTAACGCCGACAACACTAATCAAAAGAATGATGAAAAGTAATTCGATCAGAGTGAATCCCTGGAGTTTTTTTATATTGAATAAGTCGTTTATTAACATGATACTATAGTAAGTTAAATCTTGTTGAAATGTAACCAGCGAGGTGGATCGTACATTACTGTACAAACGCGAGTTCCGTTGTCATGTCGTTTCCTTTGTATGACAATCTATTGAAAGGATGAGGAAGATAGCAGTGCGCATTGGAAATTACATTAGGGAGTTTCAGCGACAGATTGCGCCATTTTTAATGAAAAAACTGCCGCAAATGATTACGCATCGATGTTGTATAAAAATTTCTCCTAAAGAAGTTTCGCTTATTCATATTGAAAAAACAAAAGATCAAGTTAAATTGTTCATGTCAGAAAGCATAGTATATGATGGTGCAAACAACTTATTGCTCGTGCTGGCAAATATTGTTAACAAACACAAATTACAATTTATTCCTGTTTATTGGTTGTTATCACCAGAGGATTATCAGATTTTCTTAATTGAATCCCTGCCAGTTAAACCGGAAGAGTTTCGCGATGCGTTAGGTTGGCATATCAAAAGTTTGATTTCTTATCCTTTAGAAGAAGCTGTTTTAGATTACTTTAAGTTGCCAGCAAAAACCGCTCAAAATAACCACATGGTAGCCGCAGTCGTAGCAAGAAAAAGTCATTTAGCTAAAATGGCGGGCATATTTCATGAAAGTGGTTTATCCCTTACTGCGATTGATATTCCAGAGCTCGCATTGCGGAATTTAAGCGCATTATATGAAATTGACGAGAAAAGTACGGCATTTATTTATTTTAATGAGCGCTTGGCTATTTTAAATATAACGCATGATAAACATTTATATTTTACGCGACATATCAATTTAACTATCACAAACGAATTTCAGGATAAAGATTACGAACAATTTGGCTTAGATATTTTACGCTACTTTGATTATTACCAAAGTCAATGGCGACATCCTAATCCAGGTCGAATATTTGTGGCCAGTGAAAAAAGAAATGCAGTAGAGATGGCGAGCTTTCTATCTGATTACTTATTGGTATCAGTTGAGCCATTTTCTCTTAAACCACTCGATATAGATAGAACCAAAGTAGATTTGTTAGAAAAAAAATATTTATTAACACTGGGCTGCGCTTTGCGTGAGGAAGAAAGAGATGTTAAGACAGGAAATTAATCTTTATCAATTTCTTGAGAAGCCGCGAACATCCAGCAGTTTTTTGAGTTGGAAAGCGTTGTGGTTGAGCAATCTGTTTTTTGTAGGCTTTTTATTTTTAATTTATTTATATTCTTTGTGGGATATACATAGTCTAAAAGTGCAAAAAGATGCGGCATCATATCAAGCGACTAAATTAGAAAAAACATTTTATCAAATCAAAAACACTTATCCACAGTTGTTTTTTTCACAAGATGCTGCTCTCACAGTCAATCAATTTAAACAAAAAATAGCTGATCAAGAGAAAATGTTACAAATGCTTGCGGCACAACACTTTTTTTCGGAAGATTTGCTTGCGCTGTCTCGAATCATTGCGCCACAAGTTTGGCTTACTGATATTCTCATGGTTAAAGGTGGACAGGAAATTACCTTGAAGGGAAATAGTTTGAGCAGACAGGATGTGCATGTTTTTTTAAAAAATCTATCCCAAGAAAAAATATTTTCTGGTTTTAATTTGAATGTAAATAGTATCGAAGGTTCAAATAAAGATGATTTGAATAAAAATGTTAAATTTGAATTAACCATGATTAAACAAGATAACTATGAATAAGTATATTTTGATTTTTAAAAAATGGTATGAGTTGCGTGCCACACGTGAAAAGGTGTGGATTGCAGCGTTTGGCTGGGCATTATTGTATGCTATTTTTTATTTTTTCTCGCTCGGTTCCTTAGATAAGCAAACTTCTATTCTTGGCGAAGGTATTAAAAAAACGAATCATCAAATTAAAAGTTGGAATATACAAATTTCTGCATTAAAGCAAATGTCAGAAAGCCCGCTCTATAAACAATGGACGGATCAAAAACAAAGATTAGAAGGATTGCGCGGCAAGTATCAAAATTTTCTACAAACAAATTTACCTGGGCAATGGCAAGAGATAATCAAAAATATATTAGGTGTGAAGCAAGATAATATTCATCTTGTGCAAATAAAAGATTTTCCAGAAACGGTTTACAAAGCCACTGAGCATAATGAAAAAACTAATCTTTATCAGAAAACATTTCGCATTGTGGTAAACGGTAATTTTTTTGATACAGTCAGTTATCTGCAACAATTGGAAAAGCTCCGGCCTAATGTTCATTGGGATAGTTTGAATTATCAAGTAGTGCAATATCCTATTGCAAAAGTTGAGATGGAGTTTTCAATTTTTTATGAAAAAAACACATAATATACCCATTACACCTCAAGATGCGATTTTTAACCATCCATCTTGCGGCAAATT
>CAZAEO010000076.1:0-10710 GCA_964484285.1 uncultured Coxiellaceae bacterium
ACGGCACACGCCTTATTATGGAACGGCATCAGGCCTGTTTTTGTGGATTGTGAGCTCGATACATTTAATATTGATCCTGTACAAGTTGAGTCAGCGATTACGCCTCAAACAAAAGCAATACTTGCCATACATATGTATGGCAATCCTGCTGAAATAAAAAAATTAGATATGATTTCAAAAAAGTATAATATTCCACTTATTTTTGATGCTGCACATGCATTTGGGGCGCTTTATCAAAATCAATCGATAGGGCAGTTTGGGATGGCAGAAATATTTAGTTTAAGCCCTACAAAAACTTTAATTTCAGGTGAGGGTGGATTGGTTACAACAAATGATGCGGGGTTGGCGCGATTAATTCGATTGGGAAGGAATTATGGTGATGGTGGTAATTATGATCCCGTGTATGTGGGTCTAAATGCCCGCATGAGTGAGTTTCATGCAACGCTCGGATTACATTCCTTAAAGCATGTTCAATATGAAATTGACAGAAGAAATCATATTACAGAAAAATATCAGCATTGTTTAAAAGATATTCCGGGTATAGAGTTCCAGAAAATTAGAAGTGGAAATCGCTCAACCTATAAAGATTTTTCTATTTTAATTGATGAAAATAAATTTGGTTTGAGTCGTGATGAAGTATGTCGCGCGCTAGAAACAGAAAATATCATGACAAAAAAATATTTCTATCCCCCTGTACATAGGCAAACAATCTATAGCGCCATTTATGAATCTCAAAAAAAACAATTAAATAATACAGACAGTATTAGCAATCGTGTTGTGAGTCTACCTATTTATTCACGTTTACTAGATGAAGAAGTTAATAAAATTTGTAATGCAATTGAACGTATCAAACAATTTTCTTCTGAAATCAAAGAAACTATTTCTTCGCTTTGTGTCTAAAAAGGCGTCACGTGAGGGTTCCTTGTGTTGTTAAATGATTTTTCATTTTTTTTGCAAACTAATTTGATATTTGGAAAAGGAAAAATTAAATATTTAGTAGATTCTATTTCTAATTTTGGATGGAAAAAATTAGCGTTGGTGTTAGATGCAGGACCTGAAAAAAACGTATTGTGGCAAGAAGTAGAAAAAGAAATTTCACAAAAACATGAAATTGTTGCGCGTCTTGTAACAGAGGTGAGGGAACCTACTTATGATTATCTCGATCAAGTGCGCCAATCTTTTATGGGAAAAACCATAGATGGGTTTATTGTAATGGGCGGTGGAAGTGTGATGGATGTAGGTAAAGCATTGTCGGTGTTGGTTACCAATACTGAACCTGCTATTCATTATCGAGGTTTTGATTTAATAAAAAATCCAGGAATTCCTGTGATTGCGATTCCTACTACAGCAGGGACGGGTAGTGAAGTAACGCCAAACGCAGTATTTATTGATACAAAAGAAAAAAGAAAATTTGGGATTAATACTACAATGTATATTCCTAAGTTATGTATTTTAGATTCTTTGCTTACCGTTAGTTGTCCTCGCCATGTGACAATTTCTTCTGGTATGGATGCGTTAGTACATGCACATGAAAGTTTTGTATCAAAAAAAGCGACGCCGATCACACAGCTTTTTGCAAAAGAAGCATTTAAATTGGTATTTAATGCTATAAAAAACGTGGTGAACTCACCTCAAGATATAGATGCACGTGCACAGGTGCAGTTAGGGAGTTATATGGCAGCTATTGCACTTTTTAACTCGAGCGCGGGGCCTGCAGGTGCAATGTCTTATCCTTTAGGTGTTGATTATGAAGTTCCGCATGGTTTAGCGGGCGCTGTTTTTCTACCACGCATTATCCAACATAATGTGAATGCAGGTTATACGGATTATATTGAATTATATAATTTGATTGATGGAGCATTACCACTAGAAAATGCGAGAGAAGCAAGTGAGGCTTTTTCAAATCATGTTTGGGAGTTGTGTGATGCATTAGAAGTTCCTCGTACATTGATATCTTTTGGTTTTTATAAAGAAGATATTTCTCGATTTTTAGAAAAATCTCAAATGTTACAAGGGGCTTTTGAAATGAATCCTGTTCCCTTTACTGTAGAAAATGTAAGTCAAATATTAGAGAAAATGACTTAACGAAGGAGTGACTTATTATGCCAGGGTTTGAATGGATTGGTGAAGAGGAAAGAAAAGCAGTAAATGAAGTGTTTGATAATGGTGCGGTATTATTTCGTCATGGCTTCGCGAATATGAGAAAAGGGAGTTACAAAGTAAAAGAATTTGAAGAGGCATTTTCAAAATATTTAGGTGTGCGTTATGCACATGCGGTCACATCGGGGACAGCTGCATTAAAGGTGGGTTTAAAAGCATTAGGCATTAAAGAAGGTGATGAAGTTATTACACAAAGTCATACTTTTGTTGCAACGGTTGAGGCGATCATAGAATGTGGCGCTACCCCGATTATTACTGAAATAGACTGGTCATTGAATATGGACCCGCAAGATCTTGAAAAAAAAATCACATCAAAAACAAAAGCAATTATTCCTGTACACATGTTTGGTGCAGCTGCAGAAATGGATCGTATTATGGCAATAGCGAACGCACATGCTATCCCTGTGTTAGAAGACACAGCACAAGGTTTAGGTGGTTTTTATCAGGGTAAACCGCTGGGCACGATAGGTCGCATAGGAACATTTAGTTTTGATCATGGGAAAATCATGACAACCGGCGAAGGAGGAATGCTCGTTACGAACGATGAAAGTATTTATTTGAGAACAAAAGCATACTCTGATCATGGGCATGAAGATAACCCTGCTTTCCCTCGAGGGGAGGATACGCGAAGTTTTCCAGGGTTTAATTATCGAATGATGGAATTACAAGGTGCAATAGGTTTGGTGCAATTAAGAAAATTAGAAAAATCAGTGAACATGCAAAAACAAAATAAAGATAATCTCAAAAAAGCATTAATGTCTTTGAGTGGATTTTCAAATATTAAATTTCGTCATCTAACTGATTCTACCGGAGAAACTGGGGATGCTTTGATTTTCTTTATGGAAAATGCAGATCAAGCAAAAGTATTTTCATGTCAATTACAACAGCAAGGTATAACTTTTAAAAATTTACCTGGCGCATTGAATTGGCATTTTGCGGGAACGTGGGATTATATTTTTTCTAAACATCCAATGTATCAGCAAAAAAACCTGGAAAAGTATATTTGGCCTCAATCAAGTTGTCTTCTTCGCCGTGCTATTGCATTGCCAATTTATTTGAATATGAGCAAAGGAGCTATCAGTGTTCTTATTGATAAATTACATGATAGTTTGTGCGCAATTATCGCATAAATCATAAGGAAATTTATGAGTTCTAAGAATTACCATAAATATGTAATAGAAGATGGAAAGTTTATTGGGAAGTTTGAAGAAATGTACCAGGAAATTTCAGATCCTTGGGCTTGCCTCTCTAATAAGAATTCATTAGGGAATGATATTTTGTTATTACTGATGAAGCATTTGAAACATAAAAATAAAAAAAAAAATTCTATATTTGATGTAGGTTGTGGTTTGGGAGGGTTGACAAAACGCATTAAAACTTTATTTCCTGAGGCTAAAATTTACGCTTGCGATGTATCCAGCTCCGCTATTTTAAAGGCAAAAAAAAGAAAAGGGATAGAATTTTTCGTTTACGATATCTTGAATCAAAGTAGAAGCGAGCTTTTTTTAAAAGATAATTCACTTGATCTTATCGTAATGTCTCAAGTTATTTTTTACCTTCTTCCAAGGTTGTCAAATATTCTTGAACTTTTTTACAAGCTACTAACAGACGGGGGGGGGGTGATTATTCAACAGGCTTTTTTTTGTAGTGATGTTCAAAAATATGGAAATAAAATTTTTGAAAAAACGACCGATTTAAAAAAATATTTATCACAAGCAGGTTTTGAAATATGCTCTCATGTGGATTTTAATCCAAGTAATGAACTTCATAGGCCGCAAAATTGTATAGTTGCCGCACTTAAGGATGCCCCAGTTTCGAATGGATGAAAACCTTACCGCTGTTATTCAGGCACGTATGAAATCAAAACGATTGCCTGGAAAAGTATTGATGCCCGTATTAAATAAACCATTATTATTGCTGAATATAGAGCGCATTCTTTTGACTAAAAAAATAGGTCAAGTCATTGTTGCAACTTCCGATACGATTGAAGATGACCTTATTCAGAAGTGTTGTATCGAAAACAATATTCCTATTTTTCGAGGAAGCGAAGAAGATGTATTAGATCGTCTTTATCAGTGCGCATGTGAATATAGTTTAAATCCTTTAGTTCGTTTTACAGCAGACAATCCGTTGGTTGACCCAGGTATAATAGATAAAGTCGTAAATTATTATTTTCAATATAAAAATGAATTTGATTATGTTAGTAATAATCATCCGCCGAGTTATCCTGATGGTTTAGAGGTAGAGGTGATTTCACGCCATGCTTTGGAAGCCGCATGGAGAGAATCAAAAAAAACATTTCAGCGAGAGCATGCAACTCCTTTTATCTGGGATAATCCAGAACGTTTTCGAATTGGGAATGTTGCTTCAGATTCTAGTGATTTATATAAAAAACACCGTTGGACTTTAGATTTTTCAGAAGATTTTAAATTTGTTGAAGCTGTTTTTGAAAATTTATATCCTGACAATCCATCATTTTCCATGTTTGATATTTTAGATTTATTAACAATCAAACCAGAGCTACAGGAATTGAATGCAATGCATGCGGGTATTAATTGGTATTCTCAAAACAGAGCTGAACTAAAGACAGTGAGAACGACTTGATTTTAATTAATAACCGAATTATTGATCATTCACAACCTTGTTTTGTTATTGCAGAAGCGGGTGTAAATCATAACGGAGATTTAACGCTTGCAAGAAAATTAATTGATGTGGCAATTGAGGCTAAGGCAGATGCAGTAAAATTTCAAACTTTTAAAGCAGAACGTCTCGTGTGTGTTTCTGCGAAAAAAGCGAATTATCAATTAGAAACAACAAATCCCCAAGAATCACAATTAGATATGTTAAGAAAATTAGAACTTACGAAGCAACAACATATAGAATTAATAGCTTATTGCAAAGAAAAAAATATTTTATTTTTATCTACACCTTTTGATGAAGAAAGCGCTGATTTGTTGCACGAATTAAATGTTCCTTTATTTAAGATACCGTCAGGTGAAATAACAAATATTCCTTTTTTGAAACACATAGCAAAGAAGGGAAAGCCTATGATCGTTTCAACCGGAATGTCTTGTTTAGCTGAAGTAGAAAAAGCGATAGAAGCGATAGAGGGTGAAGATAATAAAGCAATATGTTTATTGCACTGCGTAAGCAATTATCCGGCTAAAGCGGAAGATGTTAATTTGAAGGCGATCTCAACATTATTGGCCGCATTTTCTTATCCTACTGGGTATTCTGATCATACGCTTGGCATTGAAATTGCTTTAGCGGCATGTGCACGAGGTGCCTGTGTGATAGAAAAGCATTTTACTTTAGATAAAACGATGTCAGGTCCTGATCATCGAGCATCGCTGGAACCTAAAGAGTTGAAAGCCTTAATCGCGGGTATTCGTTTAATTGAGCGAGCGATGGGAAATGGAAGAAAAATACCGGCCCCATCAGAATTAAACACGGCAGAGGTAGCAAGAAAAAGTATTATTGCTTCCCAGCATATTTTGCCAGGAGAAATATTATCGATTTCGCATTTTATAATGAAAAGACCTGGAACGGGTCTTCCGCCCTTTATGTTGCAATATATTTTGGGAAAAACGGTAAAGTACGAAATTTCTGCGGGTACGATAATTAATTTTGAGATGGTTATTTGAGTGAAAAAAAAAATTGCTGTTTTAACGGGTAGTCGCTCTGAATATGGTTTGCTAAAACCAATTTTAAAAAAAATTCTCGTAAGCCAACAGCTTGAGTTGAATTTGATTGTGACGGGTATGCATTTGTCTTTTGAACATGGGCATACAGTAGATGAAATAGAAAAAGATGGTTTTCCAATTCGTTCAAGCGTTGATATGTTATTAGTGGGAGATTCTCCTGCTGTTACTGCTAAGTCCATTGGAATTGGCATGATAGGAATGACACAAACGCTAACAGAGATTAAGCCTGACTTATTAATGGTATTGGGTGATCGCAGTGAAGCTTTGGTAGGTGCTTTAAGTGCAGCGATAATGCAAATACCTGTTACACATATACATGGTGGAGAATTAACGCGAGGTTGTATTGATGATAGCTTGCGTCATTGTATTACAAAGTTATCACACTTACATTTTGCGCCTACTTTAAAATCTGCAGAACGTATATTAGCGATGGGAGAAGAGCCTTGGCGTGTTCATGTGGTAGGTGCGCCAGGGTTGGATTCTATTATAGGTATGAGTTTTTTATCTCGAGAAATAATATTCAAGCGTTTTAATTTAGATATTAATAAGAAATTGATACTGGTCGTTTATCATCCTGAAACAATAGGGGAACATGATCACTATAAAGAAATGAAGATTGTACTTGAGGCAGTGAAATCATTGAATGAGCAAGCAGTAATTGTTTATCCCAATTCGGACGCAGGTTATTCTGCTGTAATACGTGCGATTAACGAATATAAAGAGCATGCCCCGTTTTATTGGTATCCGAGTTTACCGCAACAAGATTATTTAAACCTGATGAAAGAATCTTCGCTGATGATTGGGAATTCAAGCAGTGGCATGATTGAGGCGCCATCATTTTATATCCCAGTCATCAATGTTGGACAGCGACAATTAGGGAGAGAACGGGCATTGAACATCATTGATGTTTCTTATGACTATGAGGCTATTGTAGCAGCGATGCATAAAGCAGAGAGTGATAGGTTTATTCGAAGTGCTAAAAAGTCAGTAAATCCATATGGTAACGGAAATGCAAGTATAAAAATAATAAACATATTAGAGTCTATAAAAACTTATTCGAAATTTCTGAAAAAAGCTTGGCATTATGATGCAGCGTATGAGTATGAAAAATAAAATATCGATATTGATTGTGGGTGCTGGGGCGCATGGCCGTGTTGTCTTAGATACATTACGATATCAACCGGTCAATGTGAAGGGGTTCATTGATGATAATATTAAAAAAGGTACTTACATTGATGGTGTTCCTGTTTTAGGGAAGTGCGGAGATTTGGGTTCTTTTTTTAAAATAGATTTACAAGTTGTTGTTGCTATTGGAAATAATTTTATTCGTTCAAAAATATTTTCTGATCTATATCAGTTAGGATTTACGCCTTATTCGGTTATTCATCCCAGCGCAATCATATCTCCCTCAGTAAAGTTAGGAAAAGGTGTCATTATATTTGCAGGAGTTGTAATAAATACGGGTACTATGTTAGGTGATAATGTAAATGTTAATACTTCCGCATCGATAGATCATGATTGTTTGATTGAAGAGCATGTTCATATTTATCCTGGCACGAATCTTGCGGGTAATGTAAGGGTAAAACAGTTTTCGTATCTTGGTACAGGCTCAGCAGTCAATCCCAATATTACTATTGGAAGGAACGTATTAATTGGTACGGGTGCTGCTGTTGTAAAAGACATTCCTGATAATGTAACTGCAGTAGGTGTTCCTGCTAGAATTTTAAAAACAAGAGAAGCACTTTATTAAAGAACGTGTTTGAAAAATTAGGAGAAAAAATTTTTCATGGATGATAATAGGTTAAAAGCAATGATAGTTTCTCAAGATTGCAGTATGCGAGAAGTCATGGAGGTAATTGATAAAGGTGCGACAAATACAGCATTCTTGATTGACACAACATCTCGGTTAGTAGGTATAGTGACCGACGGAGATATCCGGCGTGCCATTTTAAAAAAAATCTCACTGAATGTTTCAATTCGTACAATCATGAATGTGGAGCCTGTTACTTTATGGCAAAATTATTCTAAAGAAGAAGTCTATCAAATGATGATTGAGCGACACTTACTCTGTCTTCCTGTTATTAATAAAAATAAAGAGATTTTAGATTTTGTTTATTTGCCGGTATTGGCAAATAATCTTAGAAAAAAAACCAATCCTAAATTGGAGAAAAAAGTTAAAAATGTATTTTTGATTGGTGGAGCTGGTTATATTGGTTCTGTTCTTGTTAGAGCATTACTTTCGTCTGGATTTAAAGTAACAGTTTATGATGTCTTGCTTAATGGTGCTGGGCCATTGCAAGGTCTAGAGCAAGATCCAAATTTTAATTTAGTTCAAGGTGACACACGTAATATTGATCAAGTCATATCGGCAATACAGGGGATAGATGCTGTAATACATTTAGGTGAAGTTGTTGGTGATCCTGCTTGCCAGCTTAATCCTGACTTTACGATTGATGTAAATTACACTGCAACAAAAAAAATTGCAGAAGCGTGTTGTCATTTAGGAATTAGTCGATTTTTATTTGCATCGAGTTGTAGTGTATATGGTGCAGGTGAAGGTATTTTATCTGAAACATCAGTGTTGAACCCAGTCTCGCTTTATTCACAATGTAAAATCGAAGCTGAGCGCGCACTGCTTTCCTTGTCGGACCCGTGGTTTTGTCCGACAATTTTCCGACTTGCAACAGTATTTGGTTTATCTTACCGTCCTCGATTTGATTTGGTCGTGAATTTAATGATAGCCACAGCCATTAAGACAAATAAGATTAAAGTAATAGGGGGAGAGCAATGGCGGCCATTTGTTCACGTACGTGATATTTCTTCTATCTTCATCCAAGCGCTTCATATGCCAATTAAAAAAATTAAAAAACAGGTATTTAATCTTGGTTATGATAAGAATAATTATCAAATTTTTGAATTGGCAGAGATCATTTCACGTGTGATACCAGGTCTTACTATCGAAAGATATGATTCAGCAGATACCAGAAATTACAAAGTATCATTTCAGAAACTATATAATACTTTTTTACCGCGAGAAGGGATTGGTATTAAAGAAGGAGTGAGGGAGCTCATTGAGGCATTTAAACAGGGTTTTATTCAAGATTATACGGCTCGGCAATATAGTAATTTTCATAGTTTAATCAATGAATACTCTGAGTAAAAGTCTGAGTCAAGAAAGAATCCACAGATTAATTATATTGGAGCATTTTGAAGATATAGAATCAATAATAAGATTTTATGATGAGAATACTCTGGTAGTGGCATTTTCAATAGGGTTAGTAGAGATTTTGCAGGCAAAAGGAATTAACGCGATCGCAGTGACGGAGTTTTATGATCAAGAAGAACTACTCAGAGAATATCCTGAAGTTCAAGCAATAGTAGAGCGAGTATGTTATAGGCTCAATGAGATGCTTTTGAATCAAGGGTTAATAAATAATAATTTGAATTATGGATTGATCTGGTTTTACAGTTTCAAATGTCTTATTGATCAAGTGTGGTTTTATTGCTTTGCTCTAGACCGTATTTTTAATCAATTTAAATTTGATGTTTGTTTTATTAAAGAAAAAGAAAAAGTCAAAATAGTGGATGGTACGCTGATGCCAAGTTCTCCATGTCTTACGTTGCTCGTGGTGGATCTTGCGTGCTTATTCCAATTTAAATTAATTTATTTTAAGTCAAATTGTAGCAATAGGAAAGAGATCGATGTAAAACTTAATGAAAAAAAAAGATTAATCGTTGTTTATGTAAAGAGAGTTTTATATAAAATAATTTTTTTAAAAAATCAACTGAGAGAGATTCTATTTCGGTTTTTCTTAGATGGTTTTTTTAAAAGTAGAATTTCGATTGCGGTTTTTGATAGTCATGAAATCAACTCATTCTCTGAAAAATCAAAGTTCCATTTTAAGATTATAAATTTTCCTGCTCTTGGTAAGGTTATTGAAAAACAAATGAATATAGATTGCCGAGGAATAATTGAGGGTCTTGTTAGTGCATTAATTTCTGAAAAACATTTCCCATGGTTTTTTTCTAAAACAGTTTTAATTGAGGTTTTTTCGGTCTTTATTCTCGAGGTTCTTCAAAAGAGGGAAGTATATGAAAAAGGCTTTCTGCAATATAAAACAATCATAGAAAAAGAGCGTCCTGAGTTAATTTTAAATCACACCTGTGTTTCATTCTCCCCTGAGACATCAATATGCCAACAACTTGCCTCAGCGATGAATATCCCTTATGCGATTTGGATGCATGGTGGGTACGGCGCTAACTTCTATTTTCCTGGTTACGTAGCTTCCGATTTTAAATTTAGTAATATCCATTTTGTTTATGGGCAGGTTGTAGCTGACTGCGTCAACAGCAAAAATTCAATTTTAAGAAGTTTATATCCCTATAAGAAATATCAAATTCATGTTTTTGGATCGCCCTACCATCATCAATCTTTTTTAAAATTTAAAAAATCAACAAAAATAAAAAAACAAAAGAAAAGAATTACCTTGGCATTGTCGAACATACATGATCATAATTCCTACTATTTAGGCTTTGATAAAAATCATGATTATTTTAGAAATTGGAGCGAGCATTTGGCAATTATTAGACTGTTGAGCGAATATCAAGAGGAGTATGAAATTATAATAAAAGATTATCCTAATTCTACAAAAAAGGAAATGTGGAGAGAGGCAATAAAATTGTTTGGAGGAGCAGGGATTAAATATATAACGAATGATGTAAATTATATGGATCTTGTGATTAATTCAGATTTGTTAATTTTCACCTGGGTGAGTACTTCTCTTTTTCAGGGATTGTTATGTGAGGCAGATATTTTTTTGCTAGATGATACGCCAATGTTCGATAC
>CAZAEO010000077.1:0-10663 GCA_964484285.1 uncultured Coxiellaceae bacterium
TACTGCGCATCATTCTAATCTCACATATCAAAAACAATCGGGCGGTTTGAATGAGGCTTTTTCTGATATGGCGGCTCAAGCAGCCGAATTTTATGCGACCAAGCATAATAGTTGGCAAATTGGCCCAGAAATTATGAAAGGGGAAGGAGCATTACGCTATATGGATGAGCCAACGAAAGATGGTAAATCGATTTCTCATATGAAAGATTATGCTGATAATTTAAATGTACACTATACTAGTGGCATTTTTAATAAAGTATTTTATCTCATGGCAACGGCTGCTGATTGGGACACACAAAAAGCGTTTAATGTGATGGTTAAAGCCAATATAGAAGAATGGACAGCTAATACTACTTTTGCTGAAGCCGCTTGTGGAGTTAAGCGCGCAGCCGATGGACTTGGTTACGATCTTGCGACTGTAACGAATGCATTTGATCAGGTGGGAATTGAAATGAATCACTGTTAATACTGTTAATAATAGTCGATGATAACGCAAAGGCACAGTATACTGTGCCTTTTTAATATAGGAACATGATATGTGGTTCAAGCAAATCCAATTGTTTCAACTCGCCGATGCATTACGTTTTTCTGTTGAAGATGTGCAAGCAAAACTTGAGTTATTAACATTTAATCCATGTCTCCCCTCAATGTCTCATAGTATTGGATGGGTATCTCCTGTTGAAGAAGAGGATATATCACTCATACAAGTGATGAGTGGCAATTATATGATTTGTTTGCAAATAGAAGAAAAAATTCTTCCCGCTATTGTCATTCGTCAAGAAGTAGTTAAAAAAATAAAACAAATAGAAACAGTAGAAAATCGTAAAGTTTCACAGAAAGAAAAATTATCTTTGAAAGATGAATTAATAATGACATTACTACCGCGTGCATTTAGTAAAATAACGCGAGTATATGCTTATATTGATACTAAAAATCATTGGTTGGTACTGGGAACCACAAACAAGAAACACACGGAGCAATTTTTATCACTATTTAAAAAATCAATTAGTCAAAATATTCATGCATTTCAGCTAAAAAAACTTTCCACAGTGATGACATATTGGGTAACACAAAAAGAACCTTCGCAATTATTTTCTATTGAAAAAGCAGGTGTTTTGCAAGATCCAAAGCAGCAAAATCGCATTATTCGTTGTCAACAACAGGATTTATTTGCTAATGGAATTCAAACCCTTATTAAGGATGGATGTGAAGTTAAACAACTGGCGATTGCATGGCAAGATCGAATGGATTTTGTTTTAGCAGACGATTTTTCGTTACATAGCATTAAGTTTCAGGACCAGATAATAATGCAAGCAAAAGAAATGGAAGCAGAGACCAAAGAACAACGTTTTAAAGCGGATTTTTTTATTATGGGTGAAACATTAGATGCTTTATTCAAAGACTTATTGAGTCTATTGATGGAACCACAACAAAAAATAGAACAAAACACAATAGCATAAATTAACGTGCTGCTTCATTTTCATGCTATACTAATGCGCACTTTAGGTTAAATAAGTAATGATTTTTCTTATAGACAATGCTCCTCACGTTAAATAGGTACAACGCATGATGTCATCCTTGGAAGGAGATTCGTCCACAACTGATAAATTACATCGCACACTGAATACACGCATGTTAAGTATGATCGCCATTGGAGGTTCCATAGGGACAGGGATTTTTTTAGCGAGTGGTAATGCTATTTATCAAGCTGGACCAGGTGGAACAATATTTGCTTATTTGATAACCGGTATTATGGTTTATTTTTTGATGACTAGCTTGGGTGAGATGGCAGCTTTTATGCCGTCTACCGGATCTTTTTATACTTATGCGACAAAATTTATTGATCCAGCATTAGGTTATGCATTGGGATGGAATTATTGGTATAACTGGGCCATTACTGTTGCGGCAGAAATTTCAGCCGCGTCACTTGTAATGCATTTTTGGTTTCCGAATACCCCGTCAGTATTATGGAGTAGTTTATTCTTAACTATTTTTGTTGCTTTTAATGCTTTTTCAGTTAAAGGGTTTGGTGAAGCGGAGTATTGGTTTTCATTTATAAAAGTGACTACCATTGTTGTTTTTATTTTAACGGGAATGGCGATGCTGTTGGGTATTACGCATTATCATTCAGTCGGTTTTAAAAATTGGAGCGCGGGAGAAGGGCCTTTTCATGGAGGTTGGTTTGCGATATTTAGCGCCTTTATGATTGCAGGATTTTCATTTCAGGGAACAGAATTAATTGGTGTTGCTGCAGGAGAAAGTGAAGATCCTCATCAGAGTGTTCCCAAAGCAATAAAAAAGGTATTTTGGAGAATTTTATTATTTTTTATCTTATCGATAGTCATTATTAGTTTACTTATTCCTTCTACATCCACACAGCTTGCAAGTTCTGATGTCACCATGAGTCCGTTTACTCTGGTATTTAAACAGATTGGGATTACGTTTGCTGCCTCTTTAATGAATGCTGTTATTCTGACTGCAATTTTATCTGCTGGAAACTCTGGCATGTATGCTGCTACGCGCATGCTTTGGTATTTGGCAAAAAAAGGACATGTTCCTGCTTGTTTTGGTCGAGTCAATAAACGCGGTGTTCCTGTTGGTGCACTTGCAGCAACAACATTAGTCGCTATGTTAACATTTTTATCTACATTATTTGGCAGTGGGATGGTTTATTTTTGGTTATTAAATGCAGCGAGTCTTTCTGGATTTATCGCGTGGTTAGGAATTGCTATAAGTCATTATCGTTTTCGTAAGGCTTATATGAAGCAAGGGTTAGATTTGAATAAATTGCCTTATCTTGCGAAGGGCTATCCTTATGCCCCGCTTATTGCTTTTGCTCTTTGTTTGCTTGTGATTGCTGGGCAAAATTATTCTGCTTTTACAGGCAACCATATTGATTGGTATGGATTGTTAGTATCCTACATTGGATTAATTGTATTTCTTATATTATGGTTAGGATATAAGATAATTAAAAAAACTAAAGTAATTGCTTTAACGGAGTGTAATTTTGAATATTAAAAGGACTCAATATGCCAGAAATTATCACAAAATATCCTGAAGTTGTGATGCAAGTATTACAAGGATCTGGGGCAAAGTGTGGTACAGGTGAAAAACAAAAAATACTGACCCATTGTCCACCGGGTCAATTTTGTTCTTTACCAGCGGGTGAAATGTGTGTATATGGCATACAGGATATTTCTCACATGCAACAAGTAAGTTCAACAGAAATATTCCAAATAATCAAAGATGTTCCGCCTATGTTCAGTCTGATGAATTTAGGTTTATTAGCAGTGATATTTTTAGTCGGTTTATTTATAGGGACACGAATAAAATAATCTAAGCGAACGAGTTAATTCAATGGGTAATAGAGCCGCATTGCAAGCCAAGGAAACTATTTTAAATTGTGATGAGTATGTTAAATCATTACTTGGGGATCTTGAAAATGCTAAAAGAAGTATTGAGTTAGAAACATACATATTTAATGAAGATAGTTTTGGTAAAAAAATTATAGATGTTTTGATCAAAGCAGCATCTAGAGGAGTCAAAGTAAGATTGCTCTTAGATGGTATAGGGACTTCTTCTTGGTATGATGGCATAAGAAAAATGGAAGAAGGAGGAGTGAAGGTTCGAGTTTTTAATCCCTTTCCTTTGAAGTTATGGCAACTTAATCGCACCCATTTTCAATCTTCAATTATTTTTAAAATTATATATTTTTTTCTGAGAATGAATTCTCGCAATCATCGAAAAACCTGCATCATTGATGGCGCTATTGTTTATGTTGGTAGTATCAATATTACGCAATCGCATTTTAGCTTTCAACAAGGCGGAGAGGGCTGGATAGACGCTGTTGTCAAAGTGACACAAGTTGATTTGCAAGAATTACAATTTGCTTTTGATATAGCATGGTACGGTTTTAGTTTAAATGAACGAATCAAGAAAATTTTTAAGCCAGTTAAAAAGAACCCTGTTTTTCGTTTAAATTATTTCAGGCGGCAACGTCGTTTACTTTATAAATCTTTGTTACAACAGATTTTTCATTGTCAACATAGAGTTTGGATGATGAGTGCATATTTTAATCCGGATTATTTTTTATTGAGATATTTAAAAAAAGCAGCGAAACGTGGCAGAGATGTAAAAATATTGTTACCACATGATCCTGATGTGGCAATCATGTCATTATTTGCCAATGCTTTTTATTCCAGTTTGCTGCAAGGAGGCGTCAAGATTTATGAATACTTGCCTTCAGTAATACATGCCAAAATGTTAATAATTGATGATTGGTATTGTATTGGATCAAGTAATTTAACTCAACGCAGCTTAATTCATGATCTGGAGGTTGATGTTAACATTCAAACGAATAGCGCTAAAAAAATACTTGAAAAACAATTTTTGGATGTTATACAGGGATCTCGTCAACTTTCTTTAGAGGATTTAAAAAAATTACCTTTATATAAAAAAATGTTAAGCCAATTATTATTGTATATAAGATATTTTTTTTAAATTTATTATGTATGTTACAAAGTGTAAATTTGTTTATAATTTTCACGCCATAAGGAAATAGAAGATGAATAATTTAAAAAAAATTTTAATAGCGACTGATTTCTCAGAGCAATCACAATTTTCAATTTCAAGAGCAATTGATATCGCCAAAACAACTAAAGCAGAACTTATTATTATGCATGTTGCGCAAAAAGATTTTTTCGATAAAATTATCATGGGTATTATTCCGCTTGCAAATAAGATTTTCATGAAGCCTAAGGAATATGCAACACAGCTTTTAAAATCACAAATAAAAGAGCTGTCACGTCATAAATTAAAAATTCATTATGTTGTTGTTGCGAGCAGTCATCCGGCTATTAAAATTTTACAATATGTTAGAAGTCATAAAATTGACTTGTTAGTGATAGGAGCTCATGGAAAATATTCTATTCACGATTGGTTTGTTGGTACCACAGCAGAATACATAACAAGAAAAACGATCTGTCCTGTGCTAATCGTTAAAAAACTTCCTAAAAAAACCTATCAAAAAATTCTGGTTCCTGTTGATTTTTCTGCAGCAAGTCGAATGGCTCTGCAATTTGCAGGACAATTATTTTCTAAAAAAAACTTGCATATATTGCATGTGGGGGATCATGAATATGCAGATTTATTAAAGAAAGAAAGCAATTTATCCAAAGAAAAGTTAAAAGCCATGCGTCAAGCTATACTGCATTTTTTAAGTGATAAAACTAAGCAATTTATAAAAAAATGTAATAATAAATTCACTCGTTTTCCTCATACCGTTAAACTGGGTTATCCTGGAACCGTCATCATAAAAGAAGCGCAACAGTTAAAGCAAGATCTTGTAGTGATGGGAACTAAAGGGCATAGTCAAATGCATTATATCTTTCTTGGAAGAGTTGCGAGCCGTGTATTGATTGAAATTGATAAAGATATCTTGCTGGTTCCGCCTACATAACGACCTATGTCTAATCGCAACACTATTTTTATGACAAAAATACAGTGCATTAAGAATAATGCTGATGTTATTTTATTTTTACAGATTATTCTCTTTTTTTATTTCGTCGTATTTATCTCCTAATATATATTGAGCAAGGCTATGTGCCGCTTTTATCGCAGCATCTTTGTACGGGATAAAAATTAAATCTACTGGAATTGTTTTTAAGGATGCTAATTCATGTTCGTTATAAGCACTTAAGGCAATTTTTCCGGTATAGTGATTTTCTTTTAACGAAGAAATAAGAGTGTGATTTATTTCGGCGCGTGGAATAGTACTAACTACCCATTTCACTTTTGCAAGTGGCAATGTTTTAGTAAATTCAAGATCTTCAGCATCACCGTAACGTGTAAGTAAATGATGATTTTCCCAAGTTTTAACTTTTTGAGGGTCGAAATCAATACCTAAAATGTGTAATCCGAGTTTTCTTAAAATATTTGCCATAGTTTCGCCGTATCGCCCAATACCAAAAATAATAATATCGATCTCATTTTTTTTGCTCGAAGAATAAGTATCCTCGCGATAAGGAGCGCGTCTTTCGAAGATACCTAACCACGGATTGAGCCAGGCATATAAAACATGAGAATAAATAATGAGATAAGTTGATAATCCAATTGTGATAATTCCAACTAAGGTAATTAGCCCAACGGTGTTACTATTAATATGACCTAAAGATTCTCCCAACGCTGCTAAAATTAAAGAAAATTCGCTAATTTGTGCAACCGTTAATCCTGCTAAAAATCCGGTTCTTTTGCGATAACCCATATAACCCATAATAATCATAACAATAATTGGGTTACCAATTAATACAAATAATGAAAATACGACAGCCGAGACGAGTTGTGTATGTAGTAGCGATAATTGTAATTTTGCTCCTAAATCGAGGAAGAAAAATAACAACATAAAATTTCGCAATGTTTCTAGACGGGATGCTAAAGCATCCCGATATTTGGTGGAGGCGAGTGAAACCCCTGCAAGAAACCCGCCCACTTCTTTACTGAAACCTAACATATCTGCGGTTCCAGCGAGAATGACTGCCCATGCAACAGCGGATAACACTAATAATTCACGAGATATAGCAATTTGATCTAACAAATAAGGTAATACAAATCGCATTAATAAGCCAATGACTGCCAAAAAACCTACTCCTTTAAAAACGAATGATAAGATTTCCAATTCAATTGAGGAATAGGTTTTTGCTCCGATACCAAAGGAAGATAAAATAATAATGGCAATAATAACAATGATGTCTTGTACCAGCAAAAAACCAACTGCAATGCGGCCATAGAGGGAATCAATTTCATTTTTGTCAGATAATAACTTGACAATAATGATGGTGCTTGAAAATGTCAGCGCTACGGCAACATAGATAGCGGAGATATGATCTAAATGCAGCATTAATCCAATGAAATATCCAATAATAGCGGTAAAAATAACTTGTCCTAAGCCGGTCGCGAGAGAAATGGCGCCCAGTGTACGGATAAGTGTTAAATCCATTCTGAGACCAACAATAAAGAGCAATAACGTCACACCCATTTTAGCCAGTAAATCAATTTCACTGGTGGCAGTGATCCAACTGAGAACACTGGGACCTAACATAATTCCAACGATGATGAAAGCAAGAATTAACGGTTGATACAAGCGCACCGCAAGAAATCCAAATGCCACAGAAAACATTAGTAAGATTGCAAATTCATTAAATAAATTGCCAAACATGCGGGCTTATCCTTTGAGGATTTTAAATAAGGATAACAAATTTGTCTGTTACGTATCATAAAAACTGGATGAATAAAAATGATATAAATAAAGCAAATATTGAATAATTGAGTATTTTAAAATCTTATTGATTATTAATTTAATAAATCTTTATAGAACATCTTGATATGATTAACGTATGGCTTAAGGAAAGTCTTATGTTTTTTCCTCATTTTAAATTATGGTTTTTTCTATTTAACTTACTTAATAAACGTTATTCCATCAAAATTGCCTCTACGCTGCAAGAAAGAGAAGCGGTTTTTAAATTTCGTCATCAAATTTATGTAAATGAATTGGGTTATACTTTTTTATGTGAGGATAATCAAAAAGATATGTTATTTGATGAATATGATTTTATGCCTAATTCAGTGATTATATATAGCGGTGATGTAAATCATATTACAGGCACCATACGTATGACAGTGTGGGATAGGGAGAATTTTCCATTAAAAAAAGAAGAAGAATATTTAATTAATAAAAATCTATTAGCTCATTTTGTAAATGCAGGTGAAATTAATTTTTTTCAGGTACGTAAAGAAAACCGCAAAGGTTTTCTTGGGCTCGCTTTAATTAGTTTCTTATATAAAGTTGCTTTAGATCCTCGATTTAATCCTGATATCGTTTTTCTTCACTGCTTTCCTGGATTGATCGAACAATATTTTACAACAGGTGGATTTATTTATACGTCACAAGCTGTGCTAAATGCGTATGGAACATTACTTATCCCTATGGCGATCGCACCGTTTGATTTTAATTTTCTTAAAGAAAATAAATGTATTACGTATGGCATTGCCAAAGATTGCTTGTCTTTATTTAAAAATAAAGTTTCAGATGAGGTTTATAAAACAAAATGTCAAAATCTTTCTGCTATTTTTCCTCATATTTCAATTTATTTTAAAAGACATGATATCGCTATCTATCGCAGCAATATTGATGATCAAGACATTAAAAAGCAATTTGATTTTCTTATCTCTCTTATACAAAAAGGGATCGTAATTTATATTAAAAAAAACACGGCAATCATTAAGAGTAATTTAATAGATTATGATATTTTCTTATTAATGGAAGGAAAAGTAGGTGTTTTTTTTGAAAATGTGCTTATTGCAGAAATAAAACCCGGCATGTTATTCGGTGAAATGGCTCAACTTCATCCTCATCACAAACGGCAAAGTGATGTCTATAGCTTAACAGATGTAAAAATAATGCTGATTCCCAGAAATTTGCTTATAAAGCTTGAGCGTAAAGATATTAAGCTAGCAAATAAATGGTTACATTTTTTGTGTGATGAGCTTATTCAAAAATTAAATAATACGAATAGATTGTTATATGAAAAAATAAAAGATAAAGGCCAATCCAAATGAAATGTGTTATAAACAGCATTATTTTATGGCCTTTGGCTTAATTTGTTATTATGTGAATTCATTAGATTTGCAATTTTTTTTCGTTGTTCGTGGGCTGTGAATTTTATGCTGAGTTCGCTTAAGCGTACAAACAATCTCAGTTTTACAAATTGATGTTCTTCTATTGTTATTTTTTATTGAATTTCTCTTTTTCTAATTTTATCAATCGAAGTGCATGGAATAGAATAATGTCATTGAAGTTTTCAATATCTGCCAGAGAGTTTTCCGGATTCATTTCTTTGTTTTCGTTATATTGTGTGTGTTGGTGTAAACAAAGAAAAATGATTATTTGCATAGGGCGCTAGTGGAGGAGGTGTCGGGCTATTTTCTGCTTCATCGGGCGGCGCGTTAGGTGGTATGGTTTCTGGTAGTACAACAGTTGCAACAGTTGTTATTTTTCCTTCGCCTGGGGTCGTTTCGGAAGTATCGTTAAAATTTAGATGCGTTTACCCTGGTTTCATGTTTTAGGATCCCAGGTTTTAGGTTGCTAGAAAGTACATAAATCCATTATAATTCTGCGAGTTAGAAGGGGGATCTTGATCATGATGATAAAAAAAATTATTAGTTATGTGTTAGTTTCATTGCTTGGATTCGCGCTTAATTTTTTTTCTATTTCAGTTTTCGGGCGTACTGTTGATTCTTCTGTGTTTCAGGTTGCCACAATAAATGCCTTGGCACAGGGGGTTTATGATGGAGATTATACTTATGGGAAGTTAATGAAGCACGGTGATTTCGGTTTAGGCACATTTCTTGGCATCAATGGTGAAATGGTAGCAGTTGATGGCCATTTTTATCAAATAGAATCTGATGGAACACTCAAATTAGTGACTGCTAACCAAATTACGCCGTTTGCTGAAGTGACCCATTTCAAACCTTCTCTTCATCATACTCTGAATAATCTTGCTAATTATCAAGATCTAGGCAAACACATCTCCGCAGGATTTCCCAATAAAAATATCCCCTATGCCATTCGTATTGATGGAACATTTAAAGCGCTCAAGTTGCGTAGTTTTCGTAAACAAAAAGAACCTTATCCGCTCTTGGCACAAGCATCCGAAAATCAAGCGATCTTTCATTTGCAAAATGTCACAGGAAGCCTGGTTGGATTTTGGTTCCCAGAATATTGGGAAGGTATTGCAGTGGCAGGGTTTCATTTTCATTTTATTACAAAAGACCATACGATGGGTGGCCATGTCTTAGAAGTGAATCTAGGCAATGGGGAACTGGCTATGGAACCGCTTTATCAGGTTCAGGTCTATTTGCCCAATACCAGGTCGTTTGCAAAAGCCAATTTATCTGCCGAAGAATTGGATGAATCAGTTAAAAAGGCTGAAGGAGGCACTTAATGAGTGCGCCAGTTTAATTATTTGATAAAGAAAATGTATCATCCTAGATTCAGTACAGTAGACCTTCGCAGCAGGTTACAACTGCCGAATTTAGGATCATGCCAAAACGTAATAAAAATCAACTCGTATGAAGCAATCAACAAAAATGCGCGGTGTCACTTTATTAAATGTTTGTATTCAGGATGTTTATCTATGTAAAGCTTCACATAGGGGCAGGATGGAATAATATGATAATTGTTTTGTTTAGCGAACTCCAAGGAAAATCGAGTAAGTTGACTAGCAATGCCTTGGTTTCTTAAGGATTCAGGAACAAACGTTTTAAAATAATCTAATGTTTTTTGATCTATTTTTTTATATTTTAATTCACATAGTTGACCCGAAGATGTTGCATAAAAACGTTGATGATTTTGATCATGTTCAATGACTAATTCCATATTTGTTACTCCTACGACAAAAGTTATTATTGAAATGGAATTATTGCATAATCAATAGAGTTCAGTTGTTTTTATTGAGGAAAATGAGCATGCCTTATAAAGTTGGAAAAAAAACAACAAAGGGTTGGCAAATTTTGAAAAATGAAAGAGGCAAATGGAAAGTTATTGCACATTCAGATAGTAAAGCAAAAGCAGAAGCAAGCATCAGAGCGCGTCATGCAGCTAAGCATA
>CAZAEO010000078.1:0-10216 GCA_964484285.1 uncultured Coxiellaceae bacterium
CGAGTTAGAGTACTGTGTTCATAGGAGAAGTGCCCCCTGAAATGGGAAAGAGCCGATTTGTTTCAATAAGTGATTTTGTTTTCATATTTTAATTGTAACATACCGCCGTTAGGTGAAGCTTCAATTAGTGTTTAAATATTTTTGACACGATTACACCGGAATTACACAGACTTTTTAATTTCTTCTTCATGCCATCTGTAACTCTTTGATTTTTAATGGGCCCACTAGGACTCGAACCTAGGACCAAGGGATTATGAGTCCTGGCGAGTAGGTGTTTATTGGTGTTGATTGCCATTCCAAATTATCATTAAAAATACTATAAAACAAATACTTATTTTAATTGACCATTTATTTGTGTTGATTTATATTCCGCAATATATTGGGAATCGGGTTACAAATCAGTTACAAATAGATGGTAAAAAATTAATCATGTCAAAGGTAAAATTAACTGCAGGGAGACTAGAGGATTTCCAATGTGAGCAAGGGAAGAAGCAATCTTTCCTCTGGTGCAAGGAAGTTTCTGGTTTGGGGGTGCGTGCAACTGTTGGTTCCAAAATTAAGAGGTATATTTTTCAAGCTAAAGTTAATGGCCAGACGATGCGTACCACGATAGGAAAAATAACTGCGTGGGATATACCGCAAGCTCAAGCAGAAGCTCGGCGTTTACAAGTATTAATTGACCAAGGTCATGACCCACGCAAAATTAAAGCTGATGGTGAGGCTGCTAAAATAATACAAGCTGCTGAAACAAAAAAGCGAGAGATATTAGAAGCTGTTACTGTTCATAGTGCGTGGAATGAATATACAGGTGAACGCAAACAGTTTTGGTCGGACTTACACTATAACGACCATATCAAAGTAATGCACCCAGGCGGTGAAAAGAGAACCCGAAGTAAGCTGCTAACGCAACCGGGAATTTTAAACCCATTATCGTCTATTCGTCTTGTCGATGTAACTCCGGAGCTTGTTGATGAATGGGCAAAGCGTGAAGCTCTTAAGCGTCCAACACAAGCACGATTAGCACTACGACTATTCAGAGCATTTTTATTTTGGTGTGCAAGGCATCAGATTTATAAAAACATTGTTAAATCAAACCCAGCAAAAAGCAAAAATGCCAAAGAATGTTTAGGCAAGCCAAAATTCAAAAATGATGTACTACAACGCGAGCAATTGCCAGCATGGTTTTCTGCCGTCAGACAACTTAGCAATCCAATTATTAGCGCATATTTACAAACATTGTTACTTTCAGGGGCACGTAGAGAAGAATTAGCATCTTTACGTTTTTGCGATGTAGATTTCAAATGGAATAGCCTAACAATTCGTGACAAAGTTGATGGCCAGCGTGTTATTCCGTTAACACCATATGTTGCGAATTTATTATCTGCGCTCCCTCGTCGTAATGAATGGGTATTTTCAAGTTCAACTTCATCATCTGGTCGATTGGCAGACCCACGCATTGCTCATAATAAGGCATGTGCAATCGCTGGATTAGAGCTTACTTTGCACGGGCTCAGAAGAAGTTTTGCTTCTTTATGTGAATGGACTGAAACGCCGGCAGGAATCGCAGCACAAATTCAGGGGCATAAACCACAAGGTGTACGTGAGCGAAATTATATAAGACGACCATTAGATTTATTACGCATGTGGCACGTAAAAATTGAGGCATGGTTATTAGAGCAGGCAGGAGTTGAGTTTACGCAGGGACAGAAAATGTTGCGAGTTGTTACTTCCAACGCGAGTTGAAATTATTTTTATTTTTTAAATAAATTTTTAACGATAAATCTATTAACCCCTATATAGGGGTTAATTTTTCATTTATTTTCTTAACCACTATATGTGGGGTACAACTTTCTACACGGAAGCATAAAAATGGACTCTAGTGAATACACATGGAGTTTCAAAAATGCAACCCAATTCAAATCAATTCGTACCGTTAGAGTTAGAAACTCGACCAGCTATTCCAACTGATGCAGCAGCTCATCATTTAAACCGAAAGCCACAAACATTGCGTGTATGGGCATGTGAGGAAAATGGTCCATTACGTCCAATAAGAATTAATGGCCGTCTTGCATGGTCTGTTTCGGCAATACGCGCATTGTTACAAGGGGATATAAAATGAAAAAGACCCGTTATCGCCGCCAAGCATTCAACGGGTCTAAGCAATTATCATTTTTGCCTGAACTGGATTTTAACCCAAAATTGCCATCAAAGAATACTCTTGCTTATATAGCTCTTTCAATGATGTTGTGCGGCAAGAAAATTACTCATAGAAATTTTGACGTAAATACATGCTCGTGGCGTTTAGCTGCTTATATTGATATTTTGAAAAATGATTTAGGCTGGCCAGTGCAGGCCGAAGATATAATCAGTCGCTCAGAAAAAAATCCTAAAAAGCGTTATATTAGTAGATATTTTCTGTCGCTAGATGTTATTAAGAAAGCGAAAAAAATTGGGGTGCTCGTATGAATGATATCGTGCGTGCGCGCTCTGCGTTAAATTACCTTGACCCTTCATGCCCGCGTGAGGAATGGATTCGCCTTGGCATGGCTGCAAAATCTGCTGGGCTATTATTTGAAGATTTTCATAACTGGAGCAAGAATGCTGCCAATTATATTGGAGAACATGATTGTAAAAATGTTTGGAAATCATTTAATGAAACAGGAGCAATAACAGCCGCAACGCTTTTTGGGTTGGCTCGTGATAATGGGTGGCAAGACTCTAACAATAGCCAAGTTTCAGAAAATAGTAATCGTCGCTACTCTGCAAATCAAAATTTAAAAATACCTAATAAGGTACAACATAAGTCTCAGAATCTAAGTGCTTTTGAAGTTTGGGAGCGTTGTTTGCTGGCGCTACCTTCACATGAGTACATCTTGCGAAAGCAGGGTAAGCCTGATGGATTGCGTTATTATCCTTCTAGTGAACCACCGCTAATAATTAACGGGAAAAATGTTACTAATTATTTGGTGATTCCATGCTTGCAGAACGATGAAATTCAAACTCTTCAATTTATCCCGCCATATAAGGGCGATAAGAAGTTAAACTTGTCGGGAGCATCATTCGGCGATGGTTATTTTTCTGTAGGTGAGATAGGTAGTTTAATTTATATTTGCGAAGGGATTGGTCAGGCATGGGCAGTTCATAAAGTATCGGGATGTGGAGCAATTGTATGCTTTGGAATTGGTCGCATGATGACTGTAGCTAAAGTGTTACGTGCTAAATATCCCGGCACACGTTTAGTGATAGTTCCTGACTGCGGAAAAGAAAAACAAGCAGGTGAGATTGCTACTGCTGTTGTTGGGCAATGGATTGAGTTACCGGAAGAGATGCTTTCAAATGATGATGTAAATGATTACGCGATAAAATTTGGCTACGATGAACTGGCTCGTTTATTGGCGAATCCTAAATCTCCTGTGATGCGTTATAAGCTGCTTTCTGGCGCTGACCTTTTCAATTCGCTTCCAATGCGTTGGATAGTGCAAGGCGTGATGCCAGCAGAAGGACTAGCCGCACTTTATGGGGAAAGTGGAAGTGGTAAAAGTTTTCTTATTCTTGATATGGCATTTACTATTGCCGAGGGCGAAAAGTATTGGTTTGGCTTGCGAGTTACTAAAGCGCCGGTGACATATGTTTGTTTAGAAGGTGAGTTGGGAATAGGAAAGCGTATCAAAGCATGGGGTATTTATTTCAATAGACCAATTCCTGATGGGCTACGATTTGTGACGCAGTCTTTCAATTTGTTAAGCGAGGATATTTCAGAGTTAGCTAATGCGATAATTGCGGATGGAGGCGCTGGCGGACTAGTAATAATTGATACTTTAAATCGTGCTGCTCCGGGTGCTGATGAAAACTCATCTGTTGATATGGGAAACATTATTTCATCTGCTAAGAAATTACAAAAGTTAATTGGCGGCTTGATTTTATTAGTTCATCACAGTGGCAAGGATAAATCCAAAGGCTTGCGTGGTCATTCGAGTTTATATGCTGCACTAGATGGTGCTATTGAAGTTATTAAAACTGATTCTCGTCGAGAATGGGCTGTTGCTAAATCAAAAGATGATGTGACAGGGACTTCTTACCCGTTCAAGCTTGAGACTGTAAATGTAGGATTTGATGACCACAACCAAGAGATAACATCTTGTGTAGCATTATTCGATAGCTCTAAAGAAATTCTTCCCAAAAAAATCTCGCTAGGCCGTAATCAAAAATGGGCTTTAGAAGAAATAAACAAGCAATTAATTAATTCATACCACATTGGTAAAGAAGGTGCTTCCGCATTAAGCAAATGTCTTAACTTTGATGAGACTGTTTTGTTAGTCGCTGAACGAATGCCAACTGATGCAAAACATCGAAAGTCACGAGCTAAAGAGGCTATTGCTGGACTTGTGGATAAAAAATATTTGGGTATGGAGGGAGATTGGTTATGGAGGATTTGATTAGTACCCCGGTTCCTCTCCCGCTTTTCCCACCTCCTATAGGTGGTGTGGGAAAAGCGGGAAAACAGGAATCTTCCCGATTCTTCCCGAAACGGGGAAAGTGAGAAAAACGGGAATACCATATGTTAAGATACGCCTTTGATTGTTGATTAATTTTTGTCTAGTTATCCGATACTAATGCGCGCGCGCGTCATGGGGTATGGGTTAGGAGATGAATTATGACAGCGGTTTATATTGACCGAAATGGTAACCTTAGGTTCTCATGGTTTTGCAATGACCCGAAAATGCTAAGAAGTGAAAGAGGTGTATGTCGTGCTAAAACTCGTAGGGGTACATCATGCCAAGCACCTCCTGTTTGGAACAAATTGCAGGACAAGGCTAGAAATGGCCGATGTAAGTTGCATGGTGGCCTTTCAACCGGTCCAAGGACTGAAGCAGGTAGAGAAGCTATACGGGCTAGCAATAGGAGACGAAAGAGAAAACCATGAGAAATTTACAAGTTTAGCGAAGAGTTTGTCTAACAATCTTCTTCATCATCAATTGGTTTTGCTTTTTTGTATGAATATAATTGTAGGCAATATGAAAATACTCCTATAACAACCCACTCCAGGCTTGCAAGTGTTCCAAAGTCCTTCACTATCAGAAAAATGATACACTAAGCATTGCAACTGAAGTTAATGAGTTAAAAACCGATGCTAAATTAAATGGTTCTTTTTTGGGACTGTAAAAAATTCTGTGTAAATGACGTCATCAGTTGGCTTTAAATAGGAGGGGGCTGATAATGATAAAAGTGAAAATTAACCCCATGCACAATGAAACACCCCCTTACAAATTTATGCAATCACCACGATGTGGTGCTAAAACCAGACGGCAGACAGACCTCCTGCCGCTCTCCTGCTGTACGAGGTAACAGGCCTGCCGAAATGCATGGAGTGGCGCACCAAAGGGCAATCAAAATGCAACAAAGCATGGATTTACTCCTCGTGAAGCTATTAGTAGACGCCGCTAAATTAAAGCATTGCTTGACAACTGCTATGAATTTATTGAGCTTGTTACCGAGGCTTCTTAAGCTGCCTGAAAGTATATAAAATGCTTCTTATTTGAATTTGCTTTGTCCAAAGCCCAATTCTCATACAATTTCCTCTCAGTCATTTTTTCGCTTAAATGGACATTTTTCGGGGGAGGTGGTTTTAAAATCAACGCCACATTTATAAATATCCCCTGAAGTTTGCCAAGCATTTGCTATGTCAAGATTTGCAACTAATCTTTCATTAGACCCCATATCTGCTTGGCTCTCTCCATGCGAGGAAGCATAACTACAAATCACATGGGGTGCATACTCCGGTCTATAATATGCTCTAACAAACGGTATAATTACGGGCTGTTTTCCAATCACTTCATAAGTATATAAAGAAAATGTTGAAACGTGCGCATAGCAATTATTGTTATCACATTTAACTGAGTTCGGACAAACAACATCGGCAAAACAATTTTGTGCAAGAGCTGCACTTAATAGTAATAACTTAGATAAATTCCGCATATAGATTTTCCTCATTTATATTTTCAAATTTTGATACTTATAGTCCGTGGTTCGATAAGTATAGGACGCATATCCTATATAAATGCGTGAAAAACATCCAGCGTTAATTAAACTTGGTAAGCGTATACGAGAATTACGAGAGAAAAAAGGATTCTCGCAGGAAGATTTTGCATATGAAGTAGGCCTGGATAGAACTTATATGGGGGGAATAGAAAGAGGGGAGCGAAATCTTGCGGCGATAAATTTGATTCGAATCGCTAAGGCTCTTAAGGTTGAAGTGGGGGAGTTATTTCCTCGTTTAAGAGAGTTAAAAGTAGTATAGAACAACAAATAATCTCTAGCTTTTGAATTTACCTTCTTTGTTTTCCGTATCCTAGCCGATGAATTTTTCAGGTAAGGACTTTAAGTTAAGCCATTTAAAGCTAAAAAATAGCTGTTTCATTCAGTTGTTCTAAAGTTACTTTTATGGCTGATTCTTGATGAAGTGTAATGTCTTCTGATTGAAGGACGCAGTTCAGTAGTTTTATCGTGAGAGCATTATCTAGCATTCCGATTGTTTTGATTTCCCCGGAAAAATGCCGCTGTATTAACTCTGTAGATTTAAATTCGTAAAATTCATCTAAGCTTACCCACGTATCGACAGGAAAAGAAGATGTGCCCTTGGGAATAAAAAAATTGGGATAGATATCTTTATGTTGGCAACCCGCATTTTTTCCTTTGTGTTTGTCCTTGGATGTTGTCTTTGCGCCAATATAAAAATAGCCATCAGCTAACGAAGTTAGTAAAACTACTAGCTTATTGCCTGTGGTTCCATCTGAAAAAGGGAATTTTTGGTCGTGTAAAATAGTGCCTGGTGTCAACGATATGCGTCCTTCATTTCTTTACTTTCTTTTGCAAGCTCAAGTATATGTTCTTCTTTAGTTGTATCAATGGCATATTCATATGGAATTAAGTTTTGGGGTTTATTTTCTTCTTTGAAAACCCTGTGCCAGGGTGAATTTGGCAGATGCGTCTTTTCAACAATACCTGTAGCAGTAACATCTTTGTATTGTTCTGCTAGTTGTTTAATGAGGCTCATCTCTCTTTTAGAGAAATGACTCATGTCAGGTTCATTAAGAGGTTTAACATTCAATGTGTCATAGATGCCATAGCTGATGGAGGGTTCAAGTTTAATGTTTTCTAAAAAATCTTGCTCTGGAGACTCGAATTCGTCACATAAGGAAGTCGGAACCGGCCCTAATTTCCAAGCGTAGTAATTTAAGCCAGTAACGCTTCGTCCAGTTTGCTTAAAATGCTCGAAATCGAGAAAATAAAGTAGTTTGAATAATTTGGTTTTACCGCAAAGATTTGTATTCTTGGCAAAATACATAATGGCAGCGATTAATTTCTTTCGGTCGTTGTTGATTATCATAGTGTTTAGTATAGCCTAATCTTAATAAATTTATATACTCAAAAATTGCACACTTGTCAAACTTCAGATTGTATAGCGTTAGGTCAGTACGCCTCCCAAGCTATTGTAGTTGATAAAATTCGGTTACAAAATGGTTACATTTTATTGAGTGAGGAACTTTTGTAGGAGGGCAAATTCCGCAACGCTTTGATTCTATTGATGGGCCCACTAGGACTCGAACCTAGGACCAAGGGATTATGAGTCCCCTGCTCTAACCAACTGAGCTATGGGCCCGAAACACGGAAAGTATACCCAGTTTTACAAAGCTGTCATCTGACTTTTTATTCTTGTTCCTCTAAAAAGCTTCTTAATTGTTCCGAGCGGGAAGGGTGACGCAGTTTGCGGAGTGCTTTTGCTTCAATTTGACGGATACGTTCACGAGTCACATCAAATTGTTTGCCAACTTCTTCCAGTGTGTGGTCGGTATTCATATTAATTCCAAATCGCATACGTAATACTTTTGCTTCACGCGGGGTCAAGGTATTTAGAATTTTTTGTGTCGCTTCAGATAACCCACTGCTGGTTGCTGATTCAACAGGCGATTCAATATTGACATCTTCAATGAAATCTCCCAAATGCGAATCTTCATCATCACCAATCGGCGTTTCCATCGAAATCGGTTCTTTCGCAATCTTTAACACTTTACGAATTTTGTCTTCCGGCAAATCCATGCGCTTGCTTAATTCTTCAGGTGTGGGTTCTAACCCTGTTTCTTGTAAAATTTGCCGTGAAATGCGATTTAATTTGTTGATGGTTTCAATCATGTGCACCGGAATACGAATCGTGCGCGCTTGATCGGCAATAGAACGCGTAATCGCTTGGCGAATCCACCAGGTTGCATACGTTGAAAATTTATAACCGCGTTGATATTCAAATTTATCAACTGCTTTCATCAAGCCAATGTTGCCTTCTTGAATTAAATCCAAAAATTGTAGACCGCGATTGGTGTATTTTTTCGCGATAGAAATGACCAAACGCAAATTGGCTTCCACCATTTCTTTTTTGGCGCGCCGTGCTTTTGCTTCGCCAATCGACATGCGTCGATTCACTTCTTTAATTTCAGCAATGCTCATACGCATTTGTTCTTCTAAGGTAATGAGTTTTTTCTGCGAGCGCTGAATTTCAGATAAGAATTTACTGACTTCATTGTAATAATTTTTGTTTTTATGTTCGGATAGAATAAACCATTCTGGATTAGTTTCATTATTCAAGAATGCAGTGATAAAAACTTTGCGCGGCATTCTCGCTTTATTCACGCATAAATTCATGATATGACGTTCTTGCAGGCGGACTTCATCCAGTAAGCTGCGCATTTTGCGGGACAATTTATTAAATTGGCGGGAAGCTAATTTAATGTCCATAAAGCATTTAGATAACGCTTCGCGTTTTTGCTGAGTTTTTTTGTGGGCAACACCTAATTTTTTCTCAGAGGCAATGGCGTCATTGTAGAATTCACGCAATTCAGCAAACCGTGCGCGGGCAATTTCAGGATCAGGCCCTGTTTCTTCATCGAGAAATTCACCCGTGCTGCCATCGCTTTCTTCTTCCCCTTCCTCGAGAATGGCGGCAGTGGTTTCTTTTTCGAGAGGGTCTTCGTCAGTTAAAATATTCGGCTCAACATAACCGCTGATAATATCGCTTAAGCGATGCTCGCCCCTTTCAACGCGATCATAGTCATTGAGTACTTCCGCAATCATTTGAGGTTGAGATGCAAGCGTCGTTAGCATTTGGTTTATGCCTTCTTCGATGCGTTTAGCAATTGCAATTTCACCCTCACGAGATAACAGTTCAACACTGCCCATTTCACGCATATACATGCGTACAGGGTCGGTCGTGCGGCCAAATTCACTGTCAACTGAAGCAAGAGCGCTCGCAACTTCCTCAGCGGCCACATCATCAGTTGCTTCATTATCAGCTAGCAACAATTCTTCAGCATCAGGCGCTACTTCAGAGACGCGGATACCCATATCATTGATCATACTGATAATATCTTCAATTTGCTCAGGGTCAGCAATATCAGGGGGGAGATGATCATTCACTTCAGCGTAGGTTAAATAGCCTTGTTCTTTGCCTTTAGCGATAAGGTCTTTTAAACGCGATCGTTGCTGCTCTTGATCCATAGTTTTTTTAAGCCTTTAAGTGAATAACGAAAACAACAATAATTTTGCTTCAAATTATACTTCATTGAATAGGGGTTGAACTAGACTTTATTGATGAAATCACTGAATCCAGTGTTGGTTAAGTATAGACGTTCAACAGAAATTATACAAATCCCGAGGAGGGGTGCCGGCTTTTTATTAGGCTGCTTCTAGATTATACTATGCTAATCATAAATTATACAATTTACATATCGGAGTTTAAAAAATATCATGCCTACTGATGATCCGTTGTTTATCAAGGATCCTGAAAAAGTGCCGGAGCTCACTTTTTCAGCGAAAAATTCAACAAATTATGTCACTAACGAACAACTCCAACTCAATATAGGGGATCAATCGGCCTCCCGTCATTTTATATCTATAAACGATGATAAGGCGGTATCATCGCCATTAAAGTTTGATAGTTCAACTGTATGTATATTTACTTATCTCGAAGCTAAGGGCGATAGTCAATTCGCGAAGGACGACGTACTTTTGTGTCTTAAGCAACAAAAAATAAAACAGGACCTCTTTATCCAAATAACACCTGAAAAATTAGAGCAGGAAGTGGAATATAGCAGCTTCGAGAATCTTATTAAATTGTAAAAATCTAAACTTGATCTGACAGTCACTGTCAGATTGATTGTGCCACGTT
>CAZAEO010000079.1:0-9785 GCA_964484285.1 uncultured Coxiellaceae bacterium
CCTTCAACACCGCTGTCTGACCATTCCAAGGTTTGTTCGGGTGGCGCTGCAAACATAATAAATAAGCGTACAGTATCAGCGCCATAGCGTTCAATTAAAGGTTGCGGATCTATTGTATTGCCTTTGGATTTAGACATTTTAATGCCTTGATTTAATACCATGCCTTGCGTTAACAAGCGGATAAAGGGTTCGTCTGAATTTAGCAGCCCTAGATCACGAATGGTTTTATGAATAAAGCGTGCATAAAGCAGATGCATAACAGCGTGTTCTACACCGCCAATATATTGATCGACAGGGATCCAGTAATTCGCTCTTCCATCCAACATGGCTTTATCCTGATTTTTGCAAGTAAAGCGTGCGTAGTACCATGATGATTCGAGAAAAGTATCAAAGGTATCTGTTTCACGCGTTGCCGGTTTTTTACAATGCGGACAAGTGGTTTGATAAAATTCCGGCATGGATTTTAGTGGTGAACTCATACCAGCAAACTGGATTTTTTCCGGTAAAACCACGGGTAAATCTTTTTCTGCAACAGGTACAGTCCCGCAATTCTCGCAATAAATGATAGGAATAGGCGTGCCCCAATAACGTTGCCGCGAAATACTCCAATCGCGCAAACGAAAATGAATTTTGCGCGTACCTAATTGTTCTGCTTCAAGTTGATCAATGATTTGTGTGATGGCTGTTTCTGAATGCAAGCCAGAAAATTTAGCGGAATGAATCAGTTTTCCGTATTCAACAAATGCAGCTTGCGCAAAATCCCAGTTGGATGCTTCAATCACTTGTGTAATGGGCAATTGATAGTGTTTGGCAAATTCAAAATCACGTTGATCATGCGCAGGTACCGCCATCACTGCCCCTGAACCGTATTCCATCATCACAAAATTGGCAACCCAGATCGGCAATTCTTGTTTTGTCAGAGGATGGATCGCATGCATAGCTGTTGGCACACCGCGTTTTTCGAGAGTCGCAAGTTCTGCTTCAGCAACTTTAATGTTACGGCATTCCTCTAAAAATTTTTGTAATGCAGGATTGTTTTGCGCAGCTTCTTTTGCAAGCGGATGTTGTGGTGCAATCGCAATGTAAGTCACACCAAATAACGTATCTGCGCGAGTGGTGAAAATCGTTAAGGGTTGTGAATGATTGACGACTGGAAAATGTATTTCAACTCCTTCAGAACGGCCTATCCAATTGCGCTGCATGGTTTTGACTTGTTCTGGCCATTGTGGCAATTTATCGAGATCACGCAAAAGTTCTTCTGCGTAAGCAGTGATTTTTAAAAACCATTGCGGAATTTCGCGACGTTCGACAAGAGCGCCGGAACGCCAACCGCGCCCATTCACGACTTGTTCATTGGCTAAAATAGTTTGATCGATGGGGTCCCAGTTCACTTCAGCATTTTTTTTATAAACCAAGCCTTTTTTATAAAGTTGTAAAAAAAACCATTGTTCCCAGTGATAGTAAGTGGGATCACAGGTGGTTAATTCTCGGTTCCAATCGATGGCTAATCCTAGGCTCATTAATTGGTCGCGCATGTGTTCAATGTTGTTATATGTCCATTCAGCAGGCGGAATATTATTTTTGATAGCCGCGTTTTCAGCGGGCAGACCAAATGCATCCCAACCCATCGGCTGCAAAACATTTTTACCCAACATACGTTGATAACGGGCTATGACATCGCTAATCGTGTAATTGCGTACATGTCCCATGTGTAACCAGCCGCTTGGGTAAGGAAACATCGATAGACAATAAAATTTTTCTTTTTTGTTGTCTTCTATCGCATGAAAACTGCGATGCTCGTTCCAGAATTGTTGGGCAGCGTGTTCAATTTTTTGTGGATTGTATTGTTCTTCCATCGTGGTGCTCGATATTATTTTTAGAATGACAGGATACCGTTATTTAGGAATTTTTGAAACTAGAGTTGATTTTGTCATTGTTCCGACGCCTTCTCATCGCAATCAAAATCAATATGATCAAGGTCGCTAACAGCGGATCCATTCCCCAAAATTGCCACGGTGTTGTACCTTCCGTCGGTTCTACTGTATCAGTCAATACATACGCTTGAAAGGGTGGAGCTGCAGATTGTATTCGACCATCGGCTTTGATAATGGCGGTGATTCCATTATTTGATACGAATAATACAGGACGTCCCATTTCGAGCGCGCGCATTTGTCCCATTTCTAAATGTTGTGCTTGCGCAATGGAATGTCCAAACCAGGCATCATTACTGACTGTGAGCAGCATATTGATAGTTGCATCACGCGAGATCACCATTTCTGGAAATGCAATTTCATAACAAATAAATGTCGCAATTTTTAGCTTGCCTACTTCCAACGGTTGTGCGCGTGCGGTTGCGGGAACGAAGTCAGAAATAGGAATATGTAATATGTTCAGGATGCTGTTTAGCAAACTCTGTAATGGAATATATTCGCCAAAAGGAACTAAACGATGTTTCAAATAAAAACCATAGCCTTCGCCAAGCACAATCACAGCATTATAATAATGATTGCTTTGCGGTAATTGCACAGGAATACCGGTAATAAAAGCAGCGCCATGTTTTTTAGCAAGCGTATCAAGACCCATCAGAAAATCTTGCGCATCTTGCATGGGAAGAGGGATAGCTGATTCAGGCCATATCACCATTTTGCTGTTCCAATAAGGGGCCGAGAGTTTTTTGTATTGCTCAAGCGTTGTTTGCACATAATCAGGCGACCATTTTATTTCTTGAGGAATATTACCTTGTACTAAACTGACCTTGATGGGGGAACCAAATGGCTTGGTCCAGGTGATGTGGCTGAAATAGCCGCCCACGATCCAGATCACTGCAAATACGGTCAAATTAAGCAGGCAGCCGCGATAGTGTTTTTGTTTGATGTTTAGCAGCATTTTTACTAATAAAGCGCTGCTGATGAGAACGGCAAGTGAGACACTAAATACACCGAATAGCGGCGCATAACCGCGTAGCGGTGAATTAATCTGACTATAGCCAAGCATGAGCCATGGAAAACCGGTGAAGAGAAAACTGCGCAACCATTCGAATGCAACCCAGATAGCAGGAAAGGCGCAGAAAAAGTTAATGTTGTTTATCTGCGCAAAATAACGATTAAACACATAACCGCATAGCGCAGGAAAGAGCGCTAACACGGCAATGAATCCGCCGGTGACGATGCCAGAAAGCAGGATGGGTACGTCACCAAAAGTGTGAATACTGATAAATATCCAATAAACACCGAAACCAAAGAAACCTAAGCCAAATAACCAACCGCGAAAGAATGCACGCTGTTTTGTGACATTCAACCAAAGTGCAAGTAGTAAGGCGGGGCAAATAATTGCTAAGGGATAAAGTTGGTAGGGTGCAAATGCAAGTGTTAATGCAGCGCCTGCAATGAGAGCAAAACTATCGTTTAATTTAAAGAGAGAATGAATTTTCATGGAAATGCTTCAAGGTATTTGTTTATGGCAGAATATAACGCATTCAAAAATAGCGGATGAGTTAGGACATCCTGTCTTTTTACTTATTCCGCCGCCGCCCCACATAACAAGTTGATACTGGGGGTAAGTCCAGTAATTTACATAGTACTCAGCGCCTGGTTGTGATAGGGGTTCGTTAATGGCATCAATTGTACAGTTAGTGATATGACCTGTGGTGCCTGTGAATGAGCAGATGGGTATCCAGTCAGGGGAATATCCAGGCAGACATGTACTAGGAACCCATTGCCAGGTATTATTCATTATCGTCGTGCGCCAGAGTACGTAAGAAGACCGTTGTGTGACAGCTCTGATATCAAAGACAGGGGCAGAAGTGCTATCTCTTCCCCAAGCGGATGGTATATTAAGCAAACAGAGGAACATCAGGAGAAACATTTTTAATTTGATCATCGTCTTATCTTACATGATGTTTTACTTTTTTTCCACGCGCTATCTAATAATTATCTCTGTGCAGGTTAATTGTCAAGAATTGCTTGAGCTGTCATAAAAATTTTGCTAGCTTACCTAACTCAGCAAACGTCGATACTCCTATCTCATCACTGAATCATCATCACGCATTCATTCTGCATGAAATACGTGGTTACTCAACTGTATTAGAGCGGACGGCCTTTGCGTGGATTTTTTAACAATAAAAAAGGGGATATCTCATGAAGCTAAAAACAGTCGTCGTGAGCTTAGGAATGCTAGGGATGATGTCTGTTCCTGCATTTGCGGTGACTCAACAAGATGTTAACAAGCTTGCTAAACAAGTGAACGTTTTACAACAACAAGTCAATGCATTGCAAAACGAAGTGCAAGCCCAGCATCGACAAAATCATTCTGTTACGACAAAGAAATCGATATCACCTGTATCTATTCCACATCCTGTTGTGCCGGTGACACCTGATCAGCCAGAGCACACTCCATCAGGTAGTTCATCATTACCATCGAGCGGTGTGACTTATTTGCCGGTTGATTTAGATGTGCCAGGCCAATCCTTTGTGTCAAGCGGCCCTTATATTGGCATCCCATTACAATTTTCTGGTTCGAATCTTATTATTAATAGTCCAAGTGTGAATCAGGATGTGGCGTTATTAAAAATACGAAAAAATATTTTGCTGCGTTTGCGAGCACTTGGCGTGATGGAAGAACAAGATCATGCGCATGTGTTATTAAGCGGTGCTGTAGAAGGCCAAGCAATGTATAAAAACATTGGCGGTGGTTCCGATAGCACTGATATTGATTTGACGAACGCAACATTAGATGCCTATATCCTCGGTCCCAGTGATTGGGTATCTGCCTTAATGTCTCTGACATACGATAATGATTTAGGGACTAATTCAGGTTCGTTAGCGAATAATTCTCGCGATTTGAATTCGCGTGTTTACATTGCTCAAGCGTTTATTACCATCGGTGATTTATTGAAATCACCCGTGTATGGTACATTCGGTCAGTTGTATGTGCCATTTGGTACGTATAGCAGTAACATGGTAAGCAGCCCCTTAACCAAAATCATGGCAAGAACAAAAGCACGCACTATTGTCTTAGGTTATCAACCTCAAAATAATGATGGATTGTATGGAGCAGGATATATCTTTAGAGGAGATACCCGCTTTAGTTCAGTCAATCGCGTGAATAATGGCGGCATGAATCTTGGATATCGTTTCCATTTATTTGAGGATGTAGTGCATAGCGATATTGGCACAGGCGTGATTGCAAATATGGCAGATTCTGTGGGAATGCAAGCTGTAGCAAATAATGCTTTCCCAACCTTTAATGGTTTTGGTGGCATAAATGGTACCGGTAACGAACAACTTCAGCATCGTGTTCCTGCATATGATTTCAGAGGGTTGTGGTCGATGGGGAAAGTGGATTTGTTAGCGGAATATATCATCTCATCAAATCACTTTAGCCCACTTGATATGACAATGAATAGTCATGGCGCAAGGCCGCAAGCGTTAAATGCGGAAGCAGCATATACATTTGATGCATTTGCACGGCCTACTTCTGTTGCGGTGGGATATGGCATGACCAAAGATGCGCTGGCATTGCAATTACCCGCGCAACGTTATTCGGCCGTATTGAATACGTCCATCTGGAAAGATACTTTGCAAAGCATAGAATTCCGTCATGATGTGAATTATGCCGCAAGTCATGTAGCAACAGGTTCAGGTCAACCAGCACCTTCAGCGAGTGGTAAATCAGACAATGCGATTACTGCGCAGTTTGATGTGTATTTTTAAAAGCATAAAAACTCCCTCCTTTTTAAAGGAGGGTTGGGGAGGATTTAAACTGTTTTATTAGGATATTCACATAAATCATTAATCAAGCATTCAGGGCATTTAGGTTTACGTGCGGTGCAAATATAACGTCCATGAAGAATCAACCAGTGATGTGCATCATGCAGAAATTCGGTTGGAATAGACGCTGTTAATTGTTTTTCAATTGCAAGCGGCGTCTTACCTTTCGCTAAACCAATACGTTGCGCTACGCGAAAAATATGCGTATCTACTGCAATTGTCGGTTTGCCAAAGTAGGTATTTAAAATGACATTCGCTGTTTTTCGGCCCACTCCAGGAAGTGTCTCTAACGTTTCTCGCGTATGAGGTATTTTCCCGTGGTATTGGTCTATTAGCATTTGACAGGTCGTTAGAATATTTTTGGCTTTGGTATTAAATAATCCGATGGTTTTAATATAGTTTTTGAGTTGGGTTTCGCCAAGGGCTAACATTTTTTGCGGCGTATTAGCGACTTTAAACAAAGTAGCCGTTGCTTTATTGACGGAAACATCAGTTGCTTGTGCTGATAGTAGCACAGCAATTAATAACTCAAATGGAGTGTGATAAATAAGTTCTGTCGTGGGCTTCGGATTTACCTTGCGGAATCGTAGGAAAATTTGACGTTGTTTTTTCGTATTCATAATGAGTTAGATAAAAAAATATTAGCAATAGCATTATTCTACAGTATAATTCCCTTCCATTATAGATTGCCAAAGGCAGTACTTATGTATAATCCCTATATTAGCGTTGTGGTTCCTGTTTTTAATGAAGAGAAAAATCTTGAAGAATTATATCGTCGGTTAACGACCGCGCTTGATCATTTAGGCAAAACCTACGAGATTATTTTTACCAATGATGGTAGTAAAGATAATTCTTCTGCCATGTTACGAGAATTATATCAACGTCGTCCCGCTCAAATTCGAGTGATTGAATTTAATGGTAACTTTGGCCAGCATATGGCAATCATGGCTGGTTTTGAAAAAGTGAGAGGGGATATGGTGATTACAATGGATGCCGATTTACAAAATCCGCCAGAAGAAATTTACAAGTTAGTCGCTGCAATGGAAGCGGGACATGATGTCGTGAATACGCATCGTTTAGGCCGGCAAGACAATTGGTGGCGGTTATTTGTTTCCAGGATGCATAATAAATTACGTGCCTGGATGATGCCAAAATTGAAGATGGAAGATGAGGGCTGCATGCTGCGTGCGTATCGACGCAATATTGTGGACTTAATGGCCTCTACAGGCGAAGCGACGACGTTTATTCCTGCGCTTGCTTTAAATTATGCGGTCAATCCAACCGAAGTGGGCGTCACGCATGAAACGCGTTTTGCTGGAAAATCGAATTACACTTTTTACAAATTAATTCGCTACAATTTTGACTTGGTCACAGGGTTTTCTGTGTTTCCATTACAAGTCTTTACGATGATTGGAATGTTGATTTCATTTTTAAGTTTTTTGTTTGTGATAGTTTTAATTATTCGCCGTTTTATTGTGGGTCCCGAAGTAGAAGGCGTGTTTACTTTGTTTGCTATCCTGTTTTTCTTGTTGGGGATTGTCTTATTAGGGCTCGGGGTAACAGGTGAATATATTGGTCGTATTTATCAAGAAGTGAGAAAACGTCCGCGTTTTGTCATTCGCCACGTCTTGGAGCATCTTCCTGCAGAAACGTCTATTCATCGTTATGATGTGACCCCAGCGGATTCTGAAACCTTGAGATAACTAAAATTTGTAAAATATAGTTGTTTTTTTCGTCAGAAGTGTATAATAAATACACTAAAATATCATACAGAACGGTGGAGTGATGTCTCAATCTAGAATTCCTGCAAGACAAGAATGGCTTGTCCAGCGTATACAGACGTTGGGTTACCCTGCAGATGAGAAGGGGGTTTGTTATGGTCTAGTGTTTATGGCTATGCAGGCTTTTCTGGTTGGGGAAATCGAACAGTTTAATCAACGTGTTGAATTAATAGCTGATATTCCTTTAGAGAATTTTAAAGAAACAATCAATAATGTAAGACAAAAAGTAGCTCGAAAGGAGGCGCTGACTGAAGCGGAAAAACGTATTTTAGAAATACCTGCTTTTTTTGAAGGTGTAGAGTTATATCAACAAATTAACTTCATTGATGATTTTCGTGAAACCTTATTTGCAAAATACACGCAGCCTCTTTGTCAGGATGCAATGCAGGCTGCGCCTTTCGTCCTTTCTGAGGCGTTGGCAAAACAAGGCAACCTGGTTAAAGCAGATTGTTTTTCGGGTGTCTATACACGAGAAGACTTGATTGCTTACTTACGTGTGTTAAAGGATAGGGTGAAAGAGTTGACTTATCCGGTTGTTTTTGCTTTACATGCTATAAATCACACTATTGCAATAGGATATGATCCTGCTAGACAAGGCTTTATTAATGCAGATACCTTACCTGTGCAATTGCTCTCTTTATCGAAAGCGCGAATAGAAGAACTCGCAGATAAAATCATGGCAGCATTTTCAAATAAGGGAGTCAGTATTTTTGCAACAGAAATGTACGTTACTCAAAGGTATTATAATGAGCAGCATGTTGTGATTCCGGCATCACATGTAAAGCTGTGGGAAAAAATTCACGCTAGATCACGTAAAAAAGTGAACGCGCTTGATACTTTTAATGCATCTTGGCTAATCATTGCAGCACAAAATAACGATCTTGATAGTGTTAAAGCGTTGCTTAAACGGCATGCAAATCCTAATCACCTAGGCTGTGGTTTCTCTGCATTGTGTTATGCAATTCAGCATGGCAATTTTGAAATGATTAGATTGCTGCTTGAAGCGGGAGCATGTGTTGGTCCATTGTTATTGGGCATTGCAGCAAAGAGCGGTCGTCTTAATGTAGTTGAAATTTTATTTGAAAAGGGTGCGAATCTGCATCAATTATCCGATGGTTTATCTGCTCTTTATTTCGCAGCGCAGAGGGGACATTTTGAAATTGTGAAATTCCTTCTTGACAAAGGTGCGGATCCTAATCAGCCAGGGAGTAGTGCTTCACTTTATATTGCAGCAAAAAATGGTCATCTTGAAGTTGTGAAATTACTTCTTGCAAAAGGCGCAGATCCCAATCAGTTCTTAAGTAATATGATGAGCCCTCTTTGCATAGCTGCAGAGAATAACCATCTTGAGGTATTGCGGCTGTTGCTGCAATGGGGTGCTCATCCTAATTTGACATCAATGAATGGCTTAACGCCACTTTTAACAGCTGTTTTATACCAGAAGCACGCTATTTTACAAGAGATGCTACAACGGCCGTGTCCTTGGATTAATCAATGTGTTGAAATAAAAGAGAAAGAGGTCGCCTATTATTTGTTAGAAAAAATGAATCTTCAAAAAAATCTAGTTGATCATAGGTCGATAAAAATAAATCCATTAATGGTGGCTGTGCTGCATCAAGAAATCGACAGTGTGACATTACTTTTAAAGAACGGAGCTAATCCTTCATTAATTGGAGTCACAGGCGTATTAAGTAGTACGATGACTCCTATACAATTTGCAAGAACATTGGGAAACCGTGATCTTCAAACGTTGTTAGAGCAAGAACAAAAAAGCAGAATGTATAATAGATATAAAAATAATTTATATGGAGTAGTGCAAAATAGTTTTTATCACTTCGTGCAACCGATGGAGCAGGATGCGTTTTTCAAAAAAAAACAAGGAGGAAAAAAGAGAAAAATGAAAGAAGACATAAGACCATTCAAGGCACGATTCAAATGTGGAAAAGATAAATCATCTGCTCATAAAGTCGTCGTATCTCGCGGCATCAAACGTTAGGGACATTGAGCAGGCCTCTTAGGCCCATGACAATCGCATTGAAATTCAGCGGAAATAGATGAAGAATATTTTCCTTATTTAAACTGACTGTCATGCCAGCCGCGCGATTTTTGCGCGAGGTGGCATCCAGGAATATCGACAATCCTAGATGCCAGCTTTCGCTGGCATGACAAGTCAAGAATATTTTCCATATTTGCTCGAGATATCATGAAAATTTTAAAATGCAAGCTATTTTCAATG
>CAZAEO010000080.1:0-9510 GCA_964484285.1 uncultured Coxiellaceae bacterium
TATGCCAACTGCGCGCTATTTGTGACCTATCCCATGTTACCTACTATATAAACTTATCTCGTCATAGCAAGCCATGAAGTGGGGGTGGCGTTCGGTGCTTTTGTATTTCTGAATTGTTTTACTGTTGAGTGAAGTGGGTTAGTTAGATAATTTATTTTCAGTCAAAATTTTTTTCATAATTTCTTCATATAGATAAGGTCTAACAGTTCGGTGTAGGTCAAGGAGTCTTCTAAATAATAGGTAAGATGGATTAGCTAAAGAAATTCAATTTAATTATTTTCATAATCAAATAGATCAACATAATGTTATTCAGTTATCTAGTGAAATAGCAAAGCGAGATAAGCAATTTTATTATTGTGCTTACCCACAACAAAATAATTTATTTTCAAGCGATGGATCTTTCGTTCGAGGTTGTGTCAGTATGAGCGCTAAGATCTGATGCAAATGTATTAAAATAGATGCAACTTGTTAGACAGAATAAGCCTAAAATTCCGTCTAGATACCAAAGCATAGTACTGTTTAGATAATGATAAATTATTCCTGATAAGGTGGGGCCGATTATCGTGCTAGTGGCATAGACAGTTTTAAATATTCCAAGACTTTGGCCCTTTTTGTTATTTTCTCCTTTTTGATAGCATAGAAATTGTGCGATTGAAAAGAATAGTATTTCACCAAGGGTATAAATTATGCATGCTAAGATAATAATCAAAAAGAAAAATGAAAAATTTAACATCAATGTTCCTAATCCCATTAAAAAAGCTCCAATACCCACCATCAATATTTTATTGAACTCTTGAAAATAATTCACAATGGGTGTTTGAAAAAAGGCGACTAACAATGGATTTAAAATAAAAACAAGACACATTGCCATGATGCCATTTTTCGGAAACAGAGTGTTTATATAAATTAAATAGACGGCGCTGCGTTGGGAAACAATAAACCCAACAAGAAATAAGCAGGTTAATACTAAAAAAACTGTTTTTTTGTCATTAGGCGTTAATGAAGAATTCATTATATTTTTTTTTATTAATGTTATCTTAATAGTTGATTTTTTTTCGTAAAATAAAAAATGAATGCCAAATAATAACAAAACAATACTGGATAAATAAAAAACAGAATGAAACCCTTTTTGGGCTAGGAAGATAATAATGATTGCGGCCATTCCAAATCCAAAATTGGATGCGGCATATAAAATATTAATTGCACGCAATTTGATGGCTTCGCTATCGCATTGTTGGATAACAAAAAGATTATTTGCTGTCAGAAATCCGTAAATGGAAAGTCCGAGAAAAAATAAAATGAACATGAGCAGGATGCTGTTTGATGTTTGTGTTAGCGCGTAAAATGTAATTGCTTCTAGTATGAGGCTAATTGCTCCTATCAAATGCGGTGATGATTTGTCGCAGAGTTTTCCGCCTAATATCCCGCCGCAAGCTGTTCCTATTGCATAGCAAGAAATAATGATTCCAGCGGTTGCAATATTTATTTTTAGCCATTTAATAAAATAAAAAGATAAAAAAAAGCAAACTCCATTTAATGATGATTCAATTAAGCATAATGTAATTCCGTATCGACATGTTTTTGGGAGGCCGGAATAATTTTTAAAATATTTTTTGATCAAGGTCATCATTGTCTTATTGCAAATGAGTTTTATCTATGTTTAATAATTTTAACATTGATTCATCTATTGTATTTTTCATTTCAGGCGGAATATATAATGTTGAAATGCGCGAGAATTGCGCTTCAGGTAATTTTTTTAATGGGAACTTATCTATTTTTGGTTTAAAGCCAGGATATTGAGCTGCTTCATATAAAATAACGTCATGAGAAAGGCTATAATATCCTTCAAGATAACGACGTAATATTTTTGCAGCATTTGTATTGTCATGATGGTGTGATGTTAAGTGTCCAAGCATACCAATGATTCCTACTTGCCATAAGATTAAGTGGCAGGAAGGATCAGGCTTTCGACAATTCACAAGTAAATCAGTTGCTTCCAATAATTGGCAACCTCTTATTCCGAAATCAATGAGTAAATCCGCAAACAAACAGTCAACAGCAGATATTCCTGGTAACACTTCTGCATGATATCCTCCTTTTTTTGCTTGGATAACGGCATCAAGAGCCGGTTGTGCAAATACAGTGGGGTGTCCGTACATGACTACACAAACGTGTTGTTTTTTCTTTAGATTTTCAAGTATGTAACTTGTTATTTTTTGATAGTTATGTAAGCGTAAAGGATAGTGCGCATAAAAAGAATCAAGCGATTCTGAATTTGGATGAATTCGTTGAATCCATTCTTGTATGGCAGGTTCATTGACTAGATATAACACTTTTTCAGCTTTTTCAATATGAATTTTAGCTTCCAATGTCAAATGTGACATGAATTTAATACCTGACCCTACAACAACCAAGGAGGATTGTTTAGCCTGTTTTTTTTGTAACATATGTTTTTTCTCGGAAGTGTTAATTAAAAATTAAGGAGCATGACATAAGTCATTGAAATCATAAATTAAAGCTTGGATGACATGAGATTCATGCGCAAAACATTCACGGCTAGAGATTTGTTTTCTCAGTAATATAGCATCGTTTAAGAGAAAGGCAGCTTTGACTGTTTCGGACAGACCTGCAAGATTAATAGTTTCTGTTGAATGATAGTGATAGGCACTGAGAGCCAATTTCTCAAGAAAAACCACGGTATCCATATTAAGATCCTGTTTTTAAGTTTTAGTTCGAAATTCTACCAGATAGTTTTTTTTTTTTAAAGTCATAGTGGATCTTTCGTCTAACTCATTAATATAATGCAAGCCTACGGGAGTATTTATTATCTTAAAAGGCGGTTTATGACAAATTTAGTTAGCATTATCATGGGTTCCAAATCAGACTGGCCCATCATGGAACACGCAGGCAACACATTAGATACATTAAATATTAGTTATGAGGCGCGTGTATTATCAGCGCATCGTACGCCAGATGCCTTATTTGCGTATATTAAAACAGCAGAAGAGCACGGTGTTGAAGTGATCATTGGGGCTGCAGGCGGTGCTGCCCATTTGCCAGGTATAATCGCGGCAAAAACAGTGCTGCCAGTCATTGGTGTGCCTATGTTATCTGCGCTAAATGGCATAGATTCTTTATTATCTATTGTGCAAATGCCGGGGGGTATCCCTGTTGCCACCATGGCGATTGGTAAAGCGGGCGCGGTGAATGCTGCATTATTTGCGGCAAGTATTTTAAGTATCAAGCATCCACATTATCGCGACACCCTTTTGCACTATCGACAAAAACAGGCGCAAGTCATTTTAGACAACATAGATCCGAGGGCATAATTATGTTTAAACCCGTTACGATGCAACAGTTTGATCACGCACTTTGGCAAGCAATTGAAAACGAAAAAAAACGTCAGGAAGACCATATTGAATTGATTGCATCAGAAAATTATGTGAGCCCGTTGGTGTTACAAGCACAAGGTTCTGTGTTAACGAATAAATATGCCGAAGGTTATCCGCATAAACGTTATTATGGTGGTTGTGAATACGTTGACATTGCAGAAGAATTAGCGATTCTGCGAGCAAAAAAATTATTTGATGCTGATTATGCAAACGTTCAACCGCATGCGGGATCACAAGCCAATGTGGCTGCCTATGCCGCAATGATTAAACCAGGTGATAAGGTATTGGGGATGAGTCTTGCGCATGGGGGACATTTAACCCATGGTTCGCCAGTCAATTTTTCTGGAAAATTATATCAGTTTTCTTCTTATGGTTTAGATGCAAAGGGGTTCATTGATTATGATCAAGTAGAGCAATTAGCCAAGCAACATCAACCTAAATTAATTGTGTCTGGATTTTCTGCTTATTCACGTATTGTTGATTGGCAACGATTAAGAGATATTGCAGATAGTATCGGTGCTTACTTGATGGCGGATATGGCTCATGTGGCTGGATTAATTGCGGTAGGGCTTTATCCATCTCCTGTCAACATTGCTGATGTTACCACATCAACGACACATAAAACGTTGCGTGGCCCACGCAGTGGTTTAATTTTGGCAAAAGCAAATCCTGATTTGGAAAAAAAATTAAATTCTGCCGTGTTTCCTGGCGGTCAAGGCGGACCTTTAATGCACGTGATTGCTGCAAAAGCCGTCGCATTTTTAGAAGCATTGCAGCCGGAGTTTAAACAATATCAACAACAAATTTTGAATAATGCGCGCACGATGGCAAAAGTTGTGATGCAGCGTGGTTATAAAGTGGTGAGCGGCGGTACCGATAATCATTTAATGTTAATTGATTTAATTGACAAGAAAATCACAGGTAAAGATGCAGAAACTGCATTAGGTCGTGCTTACATAACAGTGAATAAGAATGCCGTACCCAATGACCCCGAGCCGCCGATGTTAACAAGCGGCTTGCGAATTGGGACACCTGCTGTGACAACGCGCGGTTTTAAAGAAACGGAATGTGAAACATTAACCCATTGGTTATGCGATATGTTAGATGATATTCACAATGAAAAAACAATCCTGCGTGTGCGTAATGATGTGTTAGCGCTCTGTCATCGGTTTCCGGTGTATGGGGTGAATGACATGATGCCTGTGTAAAACATCTTATGGTAGTGTTAAGTATTGCACGGCAACTTTTTTTATAATGACATGATAGAGATCATTTCTTACTGACCGATGTAATGCGATAATTTTTCGAAGAAGTGTTGCTGAAGGATTGATGTTCCTTCCGTCGAGTATTTCTTGAACAACATCTTCATGGGAATCGGTATAAGATGCAATTCCTATTAAAGTGTATTCTTTTGTTGATAAAATATCTTGAATAATTAAACGTGCAAGTTTAGCTTCAAGCATAGCGTCTTCCTTTTCTTTGTTAAGTTTCATTAGACGAAAATAATCTTTATGTTGTGTTCTAAAGACTTCTTTTAACTCTTCACATATGTGTGCAAGTAAGTCTGCTTCTAATAAAAGCATTTCTTCTTTTGTAAGTTTGTAAGAGTTAATTCCGATAAAGTGGCAAAATGGTTCTATAGCAGGCATATTTTTTCTTGACCTTTTCGACGTCGTATTTAAAATTAATACACATTAACGTTGTAATATCTAATTTGGATAATATTATCTAAATTAGATATTGTCAAACAATTATGTTTTTTGCTGGAGAAATACCATGAATGATAATAATCGCCTCGAAAGAGGATCGAAAAAAATTAATGAACTTTTGCCGGGGGCTGATCAGAGTATTTTAAAAGGATTAGGGAAAACTGCTCCCGACCTTGCTAAGTATGTGTTGGAATTTGTTTTTGGAGATTTATATGGTCGTCCTGGTTTAGACTTAAAGATAAAGCAGATGCTAACGATTACTATACTTGCAACATTAGGGAATGCTAAGCCGCAACTTGCATATCATATTAACTGTGGTCTTAATATCGGACTTACTCGCCAAGAAATTATTGACATTATGACTCATATTGCTGGCTATGCAGGATTTCCTGCTGCCTTGAATGGTGTGACTACTGCTAAAGAAATATTCGCGGAACGTGATGAAAAAGGATTGGACAAAAAATAGATGGTTTCTATAAGAGATAAAATTGCAAGCTTGGCAGGGTGCATTCTGGAGTGGTATGATTTTTCACTGTATGGATTTTTTTTACCTATTATTGCTGTTCTTTATTTTCCAAATAATACTGCATCCGTGGCTTGTATTAAAACACTAGGAATATTTTCTGTTGGTTTTCTTGCTAGGCCGATGGGCGCTTTATTATTTGGATATATTAGTGACAAGTATGGTAGAACGGTATGTTTAAAGAGGACTCCGTTGCTTATTACTATTCCTACAGCATGTATTGCTTTGTTACCAACATATCAACAAATTGGTATTCTTGCCCCTCTACTCCTTCTTATTGCTCGAGTCGCACAAGGTTTATGTATTGGAGGTGAGTTTTCTAATAACATTGTATATTTATGTGAAACAGCACCTATAAAAAGACGTTATTTCTTTGGCAGTATTGGGGCCTGTACAGGAAGTTTTGGCATGTTACTTGGTTCTTCCATGGCTTCTTTGTGTTTCATATTTTTTTCGCATAAAACATTATTGTATGGCTGGAGAATTGGTTTTGGTTTATCTATATTGCTGGGGTTATTTACATATTTTATCCGTCGTAAGATGGATGAAACTACGGTGTACAAAAAACTTATACAAGAAGTAAAAACCTCGGAAAATCCAATTATTGAGTCTTATAAGAATCAAATTACTGATTATCTTAAAGCTATTGGACTTATATATTTTCCTGCAACTGCTTTTTATTTCATTTTTGTATTTATTCCAAATTATCTTAATAGTTATTTTGGGGTGCAAACGGGAAAAATACTTGGAGATAATACATTATCTTTATTAAGTCGTTTATTTTTTATTCCTGTTATTGGAATAATTGCAGATCAATTAGGTGGCATAAAGATAGCACGTTTTTCGTGTTTATTTTTTCTTATTTTAGGGGAGCCACTTTTTTATTTTCTTGTCTATCAGCCAGCAAAGGCATTTTTTATTTTGTTAATCTTCGCTTTGTTATCAACGCTTAACGCAGCTACTACGCCGGGATTATTAATTAGCTTACTTAAGCCGTGCACACGATCTACTATTTTCTCATTTACATTTAATTTTTCATTTGGTATTTTCGGCGGCATAGTTCCGGTTCTAAGTTTTTTAATTGTTAATCTATCAGGAAATAAAATAGCGCCTGTTTACTATTTACTATTTTCCGCAGCGGTTACTTTGGCAACCACTTTTTGCATTGATCAGAGAGAAATGTATGAATAAAAATTACACTCCCATTGCGACAAAATTAACAAAGGAATTTTTTTTTGATTATATTGATAATATAGATATTCCAGAAATTGATTATTTTGCCGTTGGTATACAGAGTTGTATAACCAAGAAAAGTATTTCATTAATGTCATTACCAGAATGGCAAAAGCAATTTGACCTTAATCAATATGTAGAGCATGATCCGTTGCGCAAAGCAACTCTTAGTACGAAACGAAATTTTATACCTTTTACTGAAATAGATTGTGTAGATAATTTTGGAAAAGAAATTATGCGGCAACGATCTATATATGGGCTCAAAAATGGAATTGTTTTGATGGAACGATTAGGAAAATATAATTATATGATTACGTTAGGTACAGGATTTTTGGGTTTTGATTCACTTGATTTTATCAAACGATATTATTTTAGATTATATTATCTTAAAAACGATCTAATCAAAATAATTAAGAATGATGCTATAAGGTTTTTGATGCAGGAAATTATTCAGCCGATATTTTAATCATCTTTCCATCGATGCCAAATGATGGGAGCAGCTCCCTCAATTTTAACATTAAACATGACAGGTTCGAGAGTATTTTCATTAGGATTGAGACAAGTTAAGTTAAATCCTCCATCATTATTTTTAATCAATCGCCTGAAAAAGTGAGAACCGTCTTTTAAATGAATGATGCAATCTTTATTAATTGCATTTTTAATATCTTTAGCATAGCGCATTTTTCCACCAATATAATCGCCAGGTTTATAAAATGGACGCATTTCATCACCAGAAACAATTAAGACAACTGCATTAGGATAGGATTTTTTAAATACATTAGCATCTTGAATCATGCAGATTTCGTCATTTTCAGCAGAAATATTTTTCTTTATTGGTTCTGAAAAATATTGATTCAAGGTAACAGCAGCAATTGGATCAAGACCAGTGCCAGAAAGAATCCAGTTTTCACTTACAATTAAGCCTTCAGCGCGATAAACCGCGACACAACGCTTAGCTCCTACAGAGGTGAGCTTAGCAGTGCCATTTTCCCATGATTTCAAGGTAACTTCTGGGATGCCGTAAGTATCTTCAAGAAAAGCCCTGCTTACATGTAATAGTGCGCGAAGGTGTCTTAGGCGATTGCCGGGTCTGGATAAGCTTTGCTTTTTCGAAGGTTTCTTCATTACAAATGGCCTCAATGTTGGATGATAACCGTTGCTTAAAAAGCAAGGAGATAAATTTTAAGAGGATGCGGATAAGGGTTAACATTCTAATGTATTTTTTATTAAAATACACGCACGGCAAGCCGTATTAGGTCACCATACCAAATGATTTGCAGCCGCTGATTGGGACACCTGCTATTACGACTCGCGGTTTTAAAGAAACAGAATGTGAAACATTAACTCATTGGTTATGCGATATGTTAGATGATATTCACAATGAAAAAACAATCCTGCGTGTGCGTAATGATGTGTTAGCGCTCTGTCATCGGTTTCCGGTGTATGGGATGATAGAGATCATTTCTTACTGACCGATGTAATGCGATAATTTTTCGAAGAAGTGTTGCTGAAAAAAAATCGCATTCTTTCCCTTTTGCAACTGAATCGGGTGATTTTATTACAACAGAAAATTTTGTATTGATGCGTTAAAATCAGGACTTGCAGGTGCATTGCCAGAGATCATCAATAGCGATCAAGGATGTCAGTTCACGAGCGAAGATTGGATTCATTACTTGCGTGAATGGGATATTAAAATTAGCATGACTGGCAAAGGAAGATGTCTGGACAATGTTTATATTGAGCGATTTTGGCGAAGCTTCAAACGCGAAGAGTTTTATTTGAATGAATATGGAAGCGTAAAAGAGTTGCGAAATGCGATTAGCGCTTACATCGAATTTTATAATCAAAAGCGCTGGCATCAGGCATTGGATTATAAGACACTGAAGTGACCCTGATGCTCCTAATCGACAAGATGCTTATTTAAATTCTGCAATTTCTAAAATGGTTGCGAAAAAGAAGAAATTTTATAAAATTCAGCGTTATTTGCTTTAGGATAAAATATGAAAGATACGCAAGAGCTAGATAATTGTCTCCAACAAACAATAAAATATCTTATGGAAAATTGGTATAAAGAAGAGACTGGCATTGTTGCATGTGCCCTAAAAGATAGTGATAAAATAGTATTTGCAACTAGCTCTAAAAATGGAAAAAATTGGTCACATGCTGAGCGCAATGCTTACAATAAATTTAAACATTTATACGGCGAACCAAGCGAAGATGCAGCTTTTGTTATTACTTTGTCGCCTTGCGTTGAGCAACTAAAATATCGATCAGAATCATCCTGTGCTGAATTAATCAGGTTACTTGGTGTAAGAAGAATGCATTTTGGAGTCATTGACACCCTTCATGTTTCTTCCATTTCTTCATATGCTGAAATGGGTTTTATTGCCACACTTACGAAGAATAATAGGATTGCATTAATTTGCGATAAATTAATGAGTCTATTTTCAAGGTACGATTCTAGAATTAATAGTGAATTGTTGAAAATTAAAAAAGAGCTTGGTGATGGCTTTTTTAGCTAAGCGTCAAATGAAAATTTTTTTTGAGGTTTAGGGCCTGTCGTCAATTACTCTCTCGGCTGCAAAAAGAGTAGAATTAGCTGAAATTTTTGCAAATTTTCGTTAAATAGTCCCTGCTATTCTCCTCAAATTTG
>CAZAEO010000081.1:0-9280 GCA_964484285.1 uncultured Coxiellaceae bacterium
TATTGCGGCGGTTTAGCAGAAACCAAAGATCATATTCCGCCTAAATCATTTTATACACTTCAAGAAAAGAGCTGTATCCAGCTTATTACTGTTCCCTCATGTTATAAATGTAATAATTCTGCATGTAATTCAGATGAGATATTCAAATTTATTTCAGGAATTTGTGCGGCTAGGTTAGACAGATGTCCGAATGATTATGCTGTTTCCATAAATAAAACTCTTATTAATCAAAATAAATTAAAAACAATATTAGAAAAAGCTGAAAGTATTGGGGGGCATGAAAAAAAAATTCAAATACCTCGAGAGCTTAACGATAAATTTAATTCCGTTCTTCAGCGTATTGTTAGAGCACTGTATTACCATGAATTAGGAAAATCAATGCCATCAAATGGCTTATTAGTTGATGTGCTTATTGGGTTTGATTCTGGAAGTATAGAGAGTGTGCTTAAAAGAACAGAGAAAGTAACCTCTTTTTTGAAGGTAATTGACTATAATTCATTGAATTGTAGGATAGTTAAAAAAGGAGTATTTGAGTATCGTTATGGGATTGTAAATGATAGGCCTGATGCTAGCGTGTGGTGTCTTTTATTTAGAGATTCATTGTTAGTAGCATGTGCTTCATTGCCAAATTCTACGGATAAAATTTAATATTTTATATTACGTGTTCAACTAATTCAAAAAGCACTTGTTTGTCTCTTTTGAATTTTCTCTTTATGCTGATCTGAATGAAACATATAAATATTTAAGGTAATTATTGGAGCGGACTGATCAGTAAGATTGACCCAGAAATTTAAATGCGTTGAATCTCCATCAAATGTATAACGATAAGCCCCTGGTACTTCTATGCTTGGTTCTCTTTTCATGAGCGGATACCGAGTATTTAATTCTGTAACAATGGATTCAGCCGCACGTGAAGCATTTTTCTTTGATAGAGGAAATATTCTTACTTCCACCCCAGTAAGTTTATTTTTTTGAAAATTAAATTCCGCAACTACCTGAGATTCAAACATCTCAATTGATGGCATGTACCAAGATTCATTTTCTATATGCTCATCTGAAAATTGTAAAGGTTTTGACCCAATGGAAGCTAACCATTGATCCATGAATATTTCCTTTTCATCAGGCTTGGAGTCGAGTTTTTCGAATGTATCGGCATCAACCAACTGTATGTTGCTTTTCTTCAAGGCTCGCTGTACCTCTGGTAGAGACATTCCAAAAGTGGTTCCTAGAAATACTGGTGTGTTAGAAGCAGTTGCAAAAGGCCAGATACGATAAGACCATAAAAATGCAGAAACAATGACAAATGCAAATATTAACGCAAGAAAGACGATTATTTTTTTCATCGTAGTACCTTAGGCATGTGTCGGAATGATTAATTTAGTGCCGGATTGTAATTGAGTAAGCCCAGATAACGAATTGGCATAAAGAATAGCGTCAGACGTTACATTAAATCTATTAGCGATTGATTCTAATGTGTCTCCGCTGCGAGCGCTGTAAATGGTGTCACCTGCTTGTAATGTGTAATGAGTAGAGTTATTTTTGTTCTCATTAGAGGTTGTCTCGCTATTTTCTAAGCTGCTATTTTGTGAGTACAGATTCCAATATTCTTGTGAAAGCGTATCCGCTTCTTTTTTTTGCGATGTGGATAGCAGTTTATATAAGTAATCTCTTTGTGATGATGCGTAATTTTTTATGTAGCCATTTGCAACTGCTACATTCAACCAGGCATAAGCTAAAACGGAATCTTTTAATACCCCAATACCTTCTTGATACATTAATCCTAAACTATGTTGGGCATCAGCATTTCCTTTCTTTGCAGATTTTTCAAACCAATATGCGGCTTTTTTAAAATCACGAGGGATAGTCCATCCGTTATAATAAAATAGGCCTAAATTAGCTTCGTCTGTTGATCGTGTTAAATATTTGCAATTATTGTTTGTAGATTTCAACAACCAATAATATTCATGGTGGTAATCTTTCGCCATTAAGGCTAATTGTGAAACTAGTGAAGCTGCAATGGCAGGGTAGCATGAGTCAGACGATGTGGTACGTGCTGATGTTGTTTCGTTTGAAGGTTGATTGCTGGCCGCTTTTTTTAGCCAAAAAATTGATTTAGTTATATCTTTACTAACGCCTTCGCCGTGTAAATACATATAGCCAATTGAGTATTGCGCTTGTGCAGAACCTAATTTAGCTGCTGAGGTGTACCAAGAGGCTGCTTCAGTAAAATCCTTTTTAGTTCCGGTACCATTATAGTAGATATCTGCTAGTGATAGTTGTGAGACTATACTCGAATCAACATTAGGTTGGTGAACAGCAGCTTTTCTCATCCAAAATATTGCTTTCTCGTCATTTTTTTCCAAATGGAGATTAGGGCAGCCACCTTGATAGCACGCGGATAATATAAATTGGGCATCTGGACTATTATTGACCGCTGCTTGATTTAACCAATATGTTGCTTGTGTTCTGTTAATTTCAGTACTTCCAGTTAAGTATTTTTTTGTAAGTTCAAGTTGAGCTTCTGAATCTCCCTTTGTCGCTTTCTCAGTAAGATTTTTAATGGCGATTTGTTCAGTGCCGGTGTGATTTTTTTCGTTTAAAGAATCGCTAGGTAGCTTTGTAGTTGCTTCGCTATCTTTTAAGTTGCCAGCATTTTTGTTTTTCTCATCGGTGCAACCGCTAAGGATAAATATGGTTAAAAAAATAAAGAAAATTTTTCTCATAAGGTAAGTGTGTATCTAGCAATTGAGTAAATGAAGCATTCTCTATAAAAATGACCAATATTTCAACTCATTTTTTATTTATGTTCATTTTTAGGTGATCTGGGTATCTCTGTCTTAGGAGAATAGATTAATTGCTTGATTAATTGGAGGTTTTTAGAAGTTTCAAAAGTTCTAGGCGTTTTGATTTCTTAGAGTGATGGATTAATTTAATTATCTCGGCTATTTCATCTGACTCAGCATAGAAGTAAGCAACAGGCAATTTTAATATCTTTGCTATGCGCTTTAGGGTTTGGTAGTCAGGAGTGTGTCTACCTATCTCATAATGATTCATCCGAGCGCTCGCGGAGAACTCATCCATACCAGCAGCAATCCCCAGCTTTTTTTGGGAAATTTTAGCTGATAAACGGGCTTCTTTAAGTCTTTTACAAAGTGGGGAATCATCCATTTTTAGCTCGCAAGTGAGTTACTTACTAGCTTAGAGAATCTAAGTTTTTTGCTTTCCTAGATACTTAGGAATCCTATACATAGAGACGGAAGTGATATATAGTTAGCGCCCTGAATATGTTGTTGGTCATAAATATTCCACATATTAAATTAATCTATTAATTTTGGGCGAGGCAAAACTAACATGAGAAAACTACTTATTGTTGCTTTATTGGTCGGTATAAGCGGTTTAACTTTTGCGGGAACTCATTTTGACTCTAGTAAGGATACGGGGGTTGTTCACACAGAAGGGCAATCGTCTGATAGCACCGCTTGGGCAACAACAACCAGTCCAGCATCTGGTGATGGTGTTTTTACTCCATACCAGCCTGAAACTACAGTTGGAGAGGATTCGCACGGTGATGCTTGGGAATCTGTTAGCCAATAAGTTGTGAATTATGAAATCTTTTAAAACAATACTCGGAGTTTTTCTAATATGTGGTCTTTATGACTGGGCTGCTGAGGGATTTAGTAGGCAGATGGATGCAACTTTTGGTGAATGGTCTTTAACTGTATTTGTAGTTGTAATAGTGGGTGTACTTTATTTTTTTCGAGGTAAGATTTAATCTAACTAATACCCCTTTCTTTTTTTAATGCATTTATTGCTTGGGACAAACTAGAAGTTCATTTTTTAATATTCTAAAAATTTTCTCTTTTTCATCAAATTTATCGTCTAATAAATTGCCATTTCTCAATAAATAAAATTTTCGTGAAAGCTCATATGCTTTTTTTAATTTTTTATCATCAAGTAAATTTTTTAGGAGAATAGACATCCCATTTTTAATAAATAATTTATTTGTCATTTTGATATTTCCGCAAGGATTGTGATTTTAATTCTAAAAGCGTTTCTTGCAGCGATTTAATTTGCGCTAATAATTCTTCTAAAGGAAGATTTTCTCGATAACTTTTAATTACCTCAAAAATAGATTTCGCTTGCTCTGGTGTAATGTTTCCGTTGCTCATCATGCGGATAACATCTTCGGCAAGTTGAGAAATTAAAGCAGGTGTTATTTTCTCTGGAGGTAAATTAATTATTAATGGTTCATCCTTAACCCGTGGGGTGAGTCTTTCAATTGCTAGTCTAAGAGCATTCGTATCCCCTGCTAATGCAAGTTCTATACATTTATTTATAAGCTCAGGAGCGTGCGCTTCAAATAATTTTGCTAATTGAGTACGCTTGTTGAGTGTGCCAGGTTTCTTTCCTGAAGGATTGCCGCTTTGACCTGACTGGAATTTCATAGGTTACCTCCTGTAAATTTCCTGCATTTTGCAGGGCTAGCATATTTGTTTTCCGTTAAGAAGTTAGGGTTAGTGCAGATTGGTGCCGTACTAAAGTACTCGGCACACATCCGCACTAAATTACCCATGATGCTGATTAGTGTTTGGCACTAATTCGCACCGGTTCGCACTAAAATATTTACGGAACCCATGTAGTCGGTTGCTTGCCCTGTTTTTACTAATTTTTTCAGTTCACGATACACAGCACTGGAATCGTATCTGCCTTCAAAATGTCTCACGAGCTCTCTTTTTTTGATTGGGTTGCTGCAAGCATTCAAGTATTCAATAATAGCTCCTCCAACTTCGCTCAAGCGTTTGTTGGTATTTTTTGGTGGTGCATCAGCAGGTGCAACAACACAGCTTGTTGCGGGAGATTTCCACTTGGTCAAACCAAGACTTACTGTCTCTAATCGAAAACCAATCCGAACACCTTTAGTATCTAAGTCACGTTGTTTTGTAATTTCGGCACATCGACCAGCAGGTGAATCAGTTACTTCAATTTCAGTATCAACAGCAGCACGCACACCACTCCAGCCTCGAGCACCAGCAGCCGCATTTTTTCCGCTATGATGAATAAGCATAAAATGTGCATCGCATTCATTACGAATACAATCGAAATGACGAATTACCAAACTCATATCTTGTCCAGCACTCTCATTAGCACCTGCACTTAAACGCGCAAGAGTATCGCCAATAATAAGTCGTACTTTTTGGCCGCGTTTTTTTTCCAATAATCGCACTAACTTTATTATTGCATTCGTGTCTGCATCATTATCAAACAAATTAATTGGACTTTGCACAATAGCAAAATTAGTAATTCGAACATTATGATGTTTTTGATAAGCTTGTAATCGCCTTTTCACAGAAGCGGGAGATTCAGCAGCAAGATAAATTATAAGGCCAGCTTCTGTTTTTCTTCCAATCCACTCTACGCCCCGTGCTATTGCGCAGGCTAGGTCAATTACGAAAAAAGTCTTTCCGCTGTTCGAATCACCATAAAGAATGCTTCCATCGCCGGCAGTCAGTACACCCTCCACTAATTCATCGGGTGGCGTGAAGTCATCCGCAAGTTCGTCTGCAAATACAACGCTTAATGGCATTTCCACTACAGGGTTCGCCAAAAGTTCACGTAATGCATTTTCTCCGTGTTCCAGTAGATAATCATTTACATCATCGTTAGAAGAGAATTGAGAGGGCATTGCTACCCATTCCCCATTAATAGCAGTAGCAATCTCAGCAGCTTGTTCTTCTTTCCCACGATCAGGTACTACCATGAGATGTGCTGCGGGATATTTTGCACGCAATACTTTCGCTACAGTCATCATGCGACCAGCACCAAAGCAAACTACGGCACATTGTTTTGAGACTTCGTTAACTGCCCACGCTTGTCCAAGACCTTCGCAGATATAGATATTGTCTGTGATTGTGCCTACAACAAAATAACCATCATTGAGTTGTGTGCCAGGAAGATTCAATTTTTTCCCTCCTTTGGGCGGAAAAAATTGAATAGTTTGAAGCTCATCATTTTTCCAACATGGAACCGCTAGATAATCTGTTACATCTTTTCCGTTAATTAATAGCGGTGGCGCAGTAGAAGGGTAATATCGTAAACCATCAGTCTTACCGTTCTTTTGAAAAATATATCCATGAGTAGCTTGAACAGGTAAGCATCGTTCCCAAATTTTAAATGCATATAGCTTTGCATTTTCATTATAAAATTTTTGAGAGCTGGTTTCTTTTTTGCGATTAATTCTGCTGCTATTTCTGAGGTTAGTATGTTTCTTCTCTGGATCTTGCCAGCCCTGAGCACGTGCTAGACTAAAAAGAGTTGCTGCTGTTATTCCTCCCGATTTATCAAATGATTTCCAGGCATTTTTACAATCTTTCTCTCCTGCATAATTGCCAGCATTTTGGCTCCAACTCTGGAATTCATCGAATTCTATGCCAGCAGATTTTGCAGCCATACCTATGCGTATCCATTCTTCGCGAGAGCATCCGGAATTAAGGCAATGAAGTGCAGAACATGCGCGCTCAATTTCATTCATTGGAATCCTCCGATGAATGATGATTGAATATCAAGTATATTTAGAAGCGTCACAATAATTCGCTCCTTATATTTTCTATATTTAAAATGAATGCCCTAATAAGCTCTTTGCTTGATTGTTGTTGGCAATAGCAATCTTGAATTAACTGGATAGTTAATGACTGTAATGCTTTAAAGGTCTTGGAGTAATAATGCGGATTAGCTAGATAAGGTGTTAGGTATCCATTATTATTGCTACTGCTAATTTTTGTTTTAGTTCCCTTGAATCGCTGACTTGTCCTCAGCGGTTTGAGAGACACATCCTTGTGCCTTGATGTCATTTTATTTTTCTCCCGCGATCTGTTGCTCCATTTGTTTTCGCCACTCTTTTGCGGAATCTTCAGTAATTAGTACCCGAGTTCCTACCCGCATCATTTTAGGTGCCAGCTTCAGTTTTTTTAACTTATAAAAAAGACTGCGACTTATTTTGTGGTGGTAACAAAAATCAGGGATATCGTAGGTGATAGTATGCGCTGTCATTTCTTTTTGCCTCCTATAGTCATGAAAAGACATTAAGAGACTACTATAGAAAAAATTTGATTCCCATTTGGGGCGGTCGGCGCAGCGCGCTACGCCGATTTATTTTTTTTGAGAGATGTTTTTACGGCAGAAACCATTTTCTTGAGATTCAATTTTGTTATGGTTTGTATGAGTCTTTCCTGTTTCCTGATTGTTGCCCAAAGTTCTATTTTTTCATCTATTTCTTTTAAAAAATAATTGCCATCTATTTTTCTTAAATCATTTATAACGGCTACGTAACTTTTGCTTATATTTTTATTAAGAAACAATTCTATTAACTTTCTAATAGGTTTTTTTCTCGATGCTTGAGCGTTTTTTCTGTTTTGTTCAGACAAGATTGATTTCTTGATGTTTTTCAAACCATCAGCGGTATTATGTGAATTTATAAGAGGGGAATACGCATCTAAGACCATTCTAATATTTTGACCTGCTGAATTTTTTAATATAAATGCCGCTAAATACACTTCCGATGCTTTAACTTTCTGAATTTTGGCTAATGCAATATTTTGGAATTTATCTACCCATTTTTCCTTAAAATTGTTGTATTGGTCGCACATCATTATTAGTTGGTCTTGCAATATAATAATCGGATTAGTCAGGGCGGATTTTTTGCCTGTTTTTTGCAGGAAATCTTTAATAAGAGCATTGAGTTCTTTCCATAATTCTCTCACATCATGTTCCGTCCATCCCTCAAAATACATTCTTGCTAATTGAATAGCGCCAAGAATGCGATGCTCTTTAGAGGTTGGTGATGTTTCCCCTAATAACCAACTTTGTTTAAGTCTTTTCATTCAATAACCTTTTTTTATTAAGCAGTGGCGCGTTTTGTAATTTTAGTAATATTGGTTTGTTTCGTTTCGCCAAAATTTGGTAAGTGCTCTTTAATTACATCTGCAATGTATGATGGCATCAAATGCGCATAATGTTTGTGGGTGACGCGAGTGTCAGAATGACCCAGGACGGCAGCGATTACCTGCAATGGTACTCCGCGCATTGCTAAAGCACTGCCGTAGGTGTGTCTTAAGATGTGAAAATTTATTGTTGGTTTGATTTTAGCTACTCTGCACGCTGCTTCTAATGGCCTTACTTGGTAGTTCTTTTTCCATGCCTTGCCATCAGAGCGAACAAACAGGAAGTCTTGAGAAGCTTTTCCAGTGATTAACTGTTCAAAGAAATTAATACCTTCTTTGTTTAAAGGAATATGTCGGGGTTTGCCGCTTTTACTTTGATTAATGAACACGGTGTTGTTGTCTGCGCTGTAATCACTAACTTTGAGAGAGGTTAATTCACCATAGCGAGCGCCAGTAAGTAGGGCGCCACGTATTAACAATCTGAAATTTTCATCACAAGCATTTATTAATCGGGTAGTTTCTTCTTCGGAAAGAAAACGTATTTTTGGTTCTGATACGTTTTTAAAGGGCTTTAGTTTTTGCCATGCTTCGTTAGATTCTACGCGGTTAGTGTGAAATGCGTGGTTTAAGATGGCTTTGAGAACAGTAATGATTCTGTTTGCCGTCGCTCGTCTCCGGCGCTGATATTCGGGGTCATTGCTGTTATCAGCAACGTATTGTTGTTCTTGTTTTAATTTCTTACTAGAGCGAGCACGCTTCTCAGTGGTTGCTAGCTTGTTTTTCCAAGCGCTTAATTGCTTGAAGGTAAGCGCTGAAACAAGCTTTTCGCCAAATAAAGGTAAAATATGTGCATTGATTTGTGTCTCGGTGGCGTAATAGGATTTTTTCCCATTCGCCTTAAAATCGGCGAGATAGTCAGTAATAGCACTTGTAACGGTATAGGGTTTGTTATCTTCTAGGTCATCGCTGCGATATAGTTTGCTTGCAAATTTACGAGCTTGGTCTTGAGCTTGAGAAAAACTTAAGACGGATTTGCCATTAGCTTCGGTATAGTCATCAGCTTGAGCTAGGGCGCTTTTTACATATCTCTTGTTATCTGCGCTGCGTACTCGCGCATGCCACATTCCGCCTCTGTTGCCACGATAGTATCCCAAATGGACGCCTTCACTGATTAACCGCCAGTATGGTTCCTGTCGCATTTTTAAACGTAGTCGTGCTTCGCGTGATTCAAGTCGAGAATCTCTAACAAGTCGTGCCATAAACGCCCCTTAATAAACATCGGTAATTTATCGGTAATATACCGGTGCGAACTCCCATGTGCAATAGGGTACTGTAATGCACTG
>CAZAEO010000082.1:0-9269 GCA_964484285.1 uncultured Coxiellaceae bacterium
AATTTCAGCCAATTCTACTCTTTTTGCAGCCGAGAGAGTAATTGACGACAGGCCCAAGGTTAATTCTGGGATAATTGCTCCTCATTATCGTTTCCCAAATTGCAGTGCAGGACCGGAAGGGTGTTGTTCTTTCGGTGCTTCTAGTTGCGTAAATATTCGTGGCATCTGTTCTATCAACGCTTGGATTTTCTGATATTCAGGAGATCCTGGATTTTCACATTGAGTAAGCAACTGACTCATCTTTAATTGAAGCTCGTCAACACCATTTTTCTCTTCTGACAGATTACTCCGTGTAAATTTGATATCTCGTATTAGTTGATTAACTAATTCCCCATTTTTTTGATCCTCAAAGGAGCTTATTGCAACGTAAGCGTTGTTTAAGAAAGTAAGCATTATTCCTTGTTCGTCGAGTTCTCCCGCAGGGCCTTCTATTTCTTCAGCTTCAGGTATGTCTTTTATTTTTTCTTCGACTGCCGGTGGTTCTCTTTGTCCTTCTATTTCGTTTTCTTCTTCTCCTCGTATTTCCTGTTCTCCTTTTTCGGGGGCTTTGGGTATATATCCTGGAACTGCTGGTATCATTTTTATTACCTGATTCGCTTCACGAATAAGAGTTGAGGCTAAGGGGTTATTAATCTCTTTTGGTATTTTCGTAATATTCTCAATTATTTCATCAAACTCAACGTTTTTCAGAGGAATTTTGCTTAAAGCAGTGGTTAAATTCGTTAAATTCTCTAAAGCAGTTGATAGTTTTTTGTTGTTCTTTTTTCCTAGCTGTTTTGTGATTGCTATTTTTGCATTTTTTAGTAACTCGATAGCAGAGTTTAGCAAGAGCGTTTTATACCCTGCTTCATCGAAGCGGTCTGAAAGTTTCTTGTCTTTAATAAGCTTATTAATAATATCTGAAGAATAATCTTTTTTATAAATAAAAAGCAAAAACTGCAGTGCTCTTGCCTGACATTGTCCTGGAGTCAAATCTTTAAATCTTTCGGAATGCTCAAACATCTGATTGAAATAGTTGATCTGTTCATCTTTGTTAAGCGTTTTGTATGGAGTAGCGAGTTTGCTCCAATGTTCTATATTCTTGTTCTCATCAATAGAACAGTTTTTTACATAGTTTAACTTTTCCTCTAATGTCCTTAATCTCGTTTCATTGTTGTTTTGCGGAACAAACGAGGCAAACAAGGCATCGGATGCCTTGTTTAAATTCTTGAGCAAATTAGTATGTATCTTATTACGATATTCTATTTGTAGCGGATCCTGTTTTTCCTCTCTGAGCCAATCGTTTTGTAAGAAATTTATTTGTTCTTCCATGAATTTTATGTATTCATTGGAATTATTGGTTATGCTCATTTTTGGATGCTTGGTACAGTTGTAAATGTTTAGATATTTTTCTTCTACGGTTTGTCTTTGATCGGGATTTAAATATTGCGCCTCTAGTGCAAAAAATTTATCTTTTTTATTACCTTTACATTCGGCAATGACGAAAGGGTCGGTTGTTTTTAAAATAGTGTTGAGCGCCTCGTAACGTTGACGAGCATAAATTATTTGTAACCCTGTCAAGCGTGTTGGGTCGTTATTGAGAAGAATATCAACATCAACTTTGCTTTTAAGTGCTTCCTCTCTTACAAGCGGGCTTGCTTGATTCCATAAGGCGATAAATGTTTCTGAGGAGTTGTAAGCGGCAACATAGATTAATCCACTAACCTGTTCCAGATTTCCTATATCACCAATTGTTTCTTTAACAAACGCATCAATTTCTTGTTTTGAGCATTGGGCAAGCTTTGTTGTAAATGCTTCATCATCATGCTCCTTTGCAATTCTGATTAGTTCAGTAACATTTACTTTTTGTTGTTTGCTTTCATGAGATTGCATATTATCCACCCCTCTCTCATTTGAGCTGTATTTGCTTATATTTCAGTATAGCATACAAGCAATGTGGTAAATTCTGTTTACTTCATCTTAATTTTCAATAAGTTAGACCGTATCCACTCGGCGCATTCTCTGACTCTGATAAACGTTTAACGCATTCATGATCAATAGGAAATTCTTGCCTCTCTTTTCATGGGATGCTATCTTTCTTCGTTCTTGAAATAGGCACGTAGCTCAGTGGTAGAGCATCACCTTGACATGGTGGTGGTCGGTGGTTCGATCCCACTCGTGCCTACCATGATTAATCCGAAAGAGATAAAAAGACATGCCTGTCATTACATTACCGGATGGAAGTCAAAAAAAGTTTGATACCGCAATCTCTGTGGCGCAAATTGCCGCAAGTATTGGTGCTGGATTGGCAAAAGCAGCGATTGCAGGCAAAGTTGACGGTAAGTTAGTGGATACATCTTATCTGGTTGAGCGTGATGCCAGTGTTTCAATTGTGACGGACAAAGATCCTGTTGCTTTGGAAGTCATTCGTCATTCAACGGCTCATTTGCTTGCGCAAGCAGTGAAATCCCTTTTTCCGACAGCACAAGTGACCATTGGTCCAGTGATTGAAGACGGTTTTTATTATGATTTTGCATTTGGCAGGGCATTTACTCCGGAAGATTTAGTTCGTATCGAAGAAAAAATGCATGAAATTGCGCAGCAAGATTTGATTGTAACGCGCAGTGTCATTTCACGCGAAGAAGCGATCAAATTTTTTCGTGGGATAGGTGAAGAATATAAAGCAAAAATTATTGAAGATATTCAGGAAGGCGAGATCCTATCAATTTATCAGCAAGGCGACTTTATTGATTTATGTCGTGGGCCGCATGTGCCTGCTACGGGCAAATTGAAAGCATTTAAATTAACTAAATTAGCCGGTGCTTATTGGCGCGGCGATTCCAAGAATGAAATGTTACAACGCATCTATGGTACAGCATGGACAGATAAAAAAGCGTTAGACGCGTACTTGAAGCAGATGGAAGAAGCAGAAAAACGCGATCATCGTAAAATTGGCAAGGCATTAGATTTGTTTCATTTTCAGGAAGAAGCACCGGGCATGGTATTCTGGCATCCCAATGGATGGGTGATTTATCAGCAAATTAAACACTATATTAGCGATATTATTGCGCAAAATGATTATCAGGAAATTGTGACGCCTCAATTGGTTGATTTGGAATTATGGAAAAAATCAGGTCATTGGGCGATGTTTGGTGAAGAAATGTTTACGGTAGAAGCCGATGATCGCCAGTTTGCGTTAAAGCCTATGAATTGTCCTTGTCATGTGCAAGTGTTTAAGCAAGGCTTGCGTAGTTATCGGGAATTACCTATCCGGCTTGCTGAGTTTGGTTGTGTGCATCGCAATGAATTATCTGGGGCTATGCATGGTTTGATGCGCGTGCGTCAAATGACCCAAGATGATGGCCATATTTTTTGTACGGAAGACCAGTTGCAAGAAGAGTCTTATCGTTTTATTAAAATGATCATCGAAGCCTATCGCGATTTTGGTTTTAATGAGATTCTAGTGAGATTAGCAACTCGCCCAGACAAACGTCTTGGTACAGATGAATTATGGGACCATGCGGAACATGCATTGGCTGAAGCGTTGCGTGCTGCAAATAGTGTATTTGAAACCCGTCCCGGAGAAGGGGCGTTTTATGGCCCCAAAATTGAGTTCCATTTAAAAGATAGCATAGGTCGTACTTGGCAGTGTGGTACTTTGCAAATTGATTATAATCAACCTGAACGCTTAGATGCTTACTATATTGCTGAAGACAGCAGTAAAAAAACCCCTATTATGCTACATCGCGCTATTGTAGGGTCGCTTGAACGATTTATTGGTATTTTAATTGAAAATTATGCTGGCAAATTGCCCGTCTGGTTGGCGCCTATTCAGGCTATGGTGATGAATATTACCGATCGAGCGACTGAATTTAGTAAAGAAACGGTAAATTTCTTAAAAAAACATGGGGTTCGAGCAAGATCGGACTTGAGAAATGAGAAGATCGGCTTTAAAATCCGCGAACACACATTGCAGTGTGTTCCTTACCTATTAATCATAGGGGATAGGGAAGTAGAGACGCGTTCGGTTTCAGTTAGAACTCGACAAGGAGAGGATTTAGGCGTGATGCCATTGGATCATCTGCTGAGTCTGCTGAAAGAAGCCATAGCGCAACAGGGTAGAGCGATTGATGAGCGGGTAAAAACGTAAAGCTCGTCGGCAAAAGGTATGCATTCGGAGGAAATGAGAATTAGCGCAGAAAAGAAACCTCGGATTAATGAGGAAATTAGAGCCCCAGAGGTCCGATTAATTGATGCTGAAGGCAATCAATTAGGTGTTGTTTCAGTCCGTGAAGCACGCCACATGAGTGAAGAGGCTGAGCTTGATTTAGTAGAGATATCGCCTGATGCTAAACCGCCGGTATGTCGTATTATGAATTTCGGCAAGTTTACCTATCAGCAAAGTAAGCGTAAAGCGGCAGCAAAGAAGAAACAAAAACAGGTTCATCTTAAGGAAGTTAAGTTTCGTCCCGCTACTGAAGAAGCTGATTATCAAGTTAAGTTACGTAATATTATTCGTTTCTTAGCGAGTGCTGATAAGGCAAAAGTGACGTTGCGGTTCCGTGGGCGTGAAATGACCCACCCTGAGTTGGGTATCAAGCTGATGGAGCGTATCATAGTGGATTTGGCTACTGTGGGTGTTGTTGAGCAGCGTCCGAAGATGGAAGGCCGACAAATGGTTATGGTGATAGCACCAAAGAAAAGTTAACATTATCCTATCAAATTGCGCAGCAATTTTGACAGGATCCAGAAATAAACAGGTGGAGTATTAAGTAATGCCTAAGTTAAAAACAAACCGCGGTGCAGCTAAGCGTTTTCGCGCAACAGCAAGCGGTTATAAATGTCGTCGTACTAATCGTAATCATATCTTGACGAAGAAATCAACGAAGCGTAAGCGTCACTTACGTACGATTGGTCGAATTGATGCATCAGATGCGCGCTCAGTAGCGCGTATGCTGAATGACCAATAGGGGTCTAGTTTTTGAGGGGAGAGAGGTATGCCAAGAGTTAAAAGAGGGGTCACAGCACGAGCGCGACACAAAAAGGTCTTAGCAAAAGCAAAAGGTTATTACGGTGCGCGTAGTCGAGTCTTTCGAGTCGCGAAACAAGCAGTAACCAAAGCAGCCCAATATGCTTATCGTGATCGTCGTCAAAAGAAGCGTGAGTTTAGAGCGCTTTGGATTGTACGTATCAATGCAGCAGCACGCGAGCACGGATTATCTTACAGTGTCTTTATGAATGGCTTAAAGAAATCAGCAATTGAAATGGATCGTAAAGTATTAGCTGATATTGCTGTATATGATCGCGCAGCATTTGCAATGTTAGCTGATCAAGCTAAGCAAAGTTTAGCTGCTCAAGCGTAAAAAATGAAAATGGATTTTCGTCTGCACGCATAGAGATCGATTTAAAGTTCCCCCCTTTTTTTCAAAGGGGGAAATTGGGAAAATTCCTATGATAGACTTGGATGCAATCTTAGAGCAAGCTACACAAGAAATTTCTACTGCAGATGATTTAAAAAAACTGGATCACTATCGCGTCTTTTATCTTGGCAAAAAAGGAAAATTAACTGAATACCTTAAAAATTTAGGCCAATTACCCAAAGAAGACCGCCCTCTCGCTGGTCAACGTGTCAATACGGTTAAGCAAAAGATTCAAGAATTAATTGAGCAACAATTATTATTGTTAAGCGAACAACAAGTTACTCAGCAACTTGCTGCCGCATCAATTGATGTGACTTTGCCTGGGCGAGGTCAACAACTAGGGGCTCTGCATCCAGTCACAAAAACCCGTGAACGAATTGAAAGCTTGTTTGTGCAGATGGGTTTTAGCATCATGGATGGTCCTGAAATTGAAGATGATTATCATAATTTTGCAGCGCTTAACATTCCTGCGATGCATCCGGCACGAGCGATGCAAGATACATTTTATTTTGCAGATAATACCTTATTGCGTACTCACATGTCGCCGGTGCAAATTCGAGTGATGGAAAATACCCGGCCGCCTTTACGTGTTATCGCGATGGGTCGCGTGTACCGCCGCGATTTTGATTTAACCCATACACCGATGTTCCATCAGATAGAAGGATTAATGATTGATGAAAATGTTAGTTTTGCGGATCTGAAGGGTATTTTGACGCAATTTTTACAAGCTTTTTTTGAAACAGCAGTACCTATTCGCTTCCGCGCATCTTATTTTCCTTTTACTGAACCTTCTGCAGAAGTGGATATTGGTTGTCAACGTTGTCGTGGCAGCGGTTGTCGTATTTGTAAAAATACAGGATGGTTAGAAGTATTGGGCTGTGGCATGGTGCATCCCAATGTATTGCACTTTGTTGACATTGATAGTGAACGTTATACAGGGTGGGCGTTTGGAGCGGGCCTGGATCGTTTAACTATGCTGCGCTATGGCATAACCGATTTGCGCGCTCTATTTGAAAATGACCTGCGTTTTTTAAAACAATTTTAGAGCGAGAGATAGATATGAAAATCAGTGAACTCTGGCTCCGCGAATGGGTCAATCCAGCATTAAACTGTGAGGAATTATCTGCATGTTTAACGATGGCTGGATTAGAAATAGAGATAATTTCTCCTGCTATAGAAAGTGCGAGCGAATGCGTTCATCCAGCTGATCATATTATTGATGTTGCAATTACCCCTAATCGTGGTGATTGTTTAAGTGCACTCGGCCTCGCACAGGAAATTGCAGCATTAACGCAAACGACTCTTCATACGCCTACATTTGCTAAAATAGATGCAAAAATAAAAGATGCATTACCTGTTGTCATTCACGAGCCAGAAAAATGTGCGCATTATGTGGGGCGAATTATTCGCGGGGTAGCAGTAGATACCGTGACACCATTGTGGATGCAAGAGCGACTACGTCGTAGCGAAATAAAATGTATTCATCCTATTGTTGACGTCATGAATTACGTTATGGTGGAGCTGGGTCAGCCTATGCATGCATTTGATTTGGCTAAAATCACAGGCGGTATTCAAGTTCGGTTAGCAAAAGCGCAGGAAAAGCTGGAGTTATTAGATGGGCAAACGGTTGATTTGGATAAAAACGTATTAGTGATTGCTGATCAACAGAAACCGTTAGCGATTGCGGGTGTGATGGGGGGATTAGAGTCGAGTGTCACGCTAAAAACAACAGATATTTTTCTTGAAAGTGCATTTTTTCAACCTATTACGATTGCGCATGCGGTACGACATTATAAATTAAATTCTGAATCATCTTATCGCTTTGAGCGGGGTATCGATCCTCTCTTACAAGTACATGCAATTGAACGGGCAACACAACTTATTTTAGAGATTGCAGGTGGCCAGCCGGGTCCTATTGTTGATGTGCAAGATGACACTTATTTACCACAGCCTAAAATCATTCCGTTACGAATAGCGCGAGTGAGTAAAATGTTAGGTATAAAAATGGCAGACCATGACATTGAAGCCATTTTGCAACGATTAGGTTTTTCAATTCATAAAATGGCAGACAGTTGGCAAGTGACTGCGCCAGCTAGACGGTTTGATATTACAGCTGAAATTGATTTAATTGAGGAAATAGGCCGTTTATACCATTACGAAAATATTCCATCGCATGATCCTGTTGCAGCGATGCGTATTAATTTGCGTTCAGAAAAAAAAATATATTTGTCAGGGATACGCAATACATTATGTGATATGGGATATCAAGAAGTTATCACGTATAGTTTTGTTGATAAAAAAATGCAAGACTTGTTGGAGCCACGTAGCCAACCCAAAGAATTATTAAATCCTATTACAGCTGATATGTCTGTGATGCGAACGTCACTCTGGCCAGGATTGATCAATACCTTAATTTTTAACCAAAATCGTCAGCAACATCGAGTTCGTATTTTTGAAACAGGATTACGCTTTATTTTAAATAAAGGCAAGCTCGAGCAGCAAAAGGTATTGAGTGCTTTAAGTTATGGCAGCGTATTACCTGAACAGTGGGGCGTACCAACGCGGCAAGCAGATTTCTTTGATCTTAAAGGTGATCTAGAAAACATCTTTAAATTGACATTTGCCTCAAATGAATTCGAATTTCGCCAGGGTAGTCATCCTGCATTGCATCCAGGACAAACCGCAGAAATTTATCGACAAGATGAATATGTAGGAATTATCGGAACATTGCATCCTACAGTGATGCAAGTTCTTGATGTGCGAGGACCCATGGTGCTCTTTGAAGTGTTGCTTGATCAAATTGAAATCGCAAAGGTACCGCATTTTACTGAAATTTCTAAATTTCCAGAAATTAGACGAGATATTGCAATTTTAGTTGATCGGACTGTACCCGCGTGCTTAATTCAGGATACAATAACTCATATAGCGGGCGAGTTGTTGGGTGAGATTACTGTATTTGATGTGTATGAAGGAAAAGGAATCCCATCTCATTCTAAGAGCATTGCACTATCTCTAATATTGCAACATCCTTCTCGCACTTTAGTAGATGAAGAAATTACTGATTTAATGGAGCACATTGTTGTTGCGCTGAAAGAAAAGTTTGCTGCTAAACTAAGGGGATAAGTATGGCACTAACAAAGGCAGATATAGCAGAACATCTATTTAATGAAATAGGGTTAACCAAGCGTGAGGCAAAGGAAATTGTAGAAATATATTTTCAACGAATTTGCAAAGCGCTCGAAAGTGCTCAGCAAGTTAAGCTGTCTGGGTTTGGTAATTTCGAACTCAATGATAAAAGCGAACGTCCAGGACGAAATCCTAAGACAGGTGAAGTCATTCCCGTTTCTGCACGACGCGTTGTGACCTTCCGTAGTGGCCAGAAATTGCGAGCATGTGTTGAGGTTTATAAAGGGGATGAAATCCAAACTACTCAGTCAGGTTAGAACGCGTAAGCAAAAACGGTATATTCCACTTACGTTGCCTATTATTCCGGACAAATGTTATTTTACTATTAGTGAAGTTGGACAATTATGTGCGGTCCAGCCATATGTATTGCGTTATTGGGAGCGTGAGTTTTTGCAATTAAAGCCAATAAAGCGTCGCGGGAACCGACGTTATTACCAGCATCACGATATTTTAATGATTCGTCAAATAAGAAAGTTGTTGTATGAGGATGGATTTACAATTGAAGGTGCTCGAACTAAATTACCATCGTCCCTTTCTAAAGATACATCGACAAAAACGGATATAGAAATTAAAAAAATGATTGCAGATTTAGAAGGAATTTTGCAAGAATTGAGAACCCAAGAGGTTTCGCAATAAATAATATCAATCTCTGGATAAATCAACGGGGCGTGGCGCAGTCTGGTA
>CAZAEO010000083.1:0-9233 GCA_964484285.1 uncultured Coxiellaceae bacterium
TCAATCGCAAAAGCTCGACATACAAGCAAGTACGCCTGCGCTTTTACTCAATCGAAACATTTCAATATCTCGCAATCTAAGCACTGTATCGGGAAAAACTTATTTGACGGGGTACTAGTCTAGCATGCCATATTGTTTCAGTTTCTTACGCAGTGTCCCACGTGAGATGCCGAGTATGTGCGCCATCTTGACTTGATTATAGTGCGTGTAATTAATGAGAACTTCGAGTAGAGGACGTTCAATCTCTTCCAGTAATATAGAATAAAAATCTACAGGTTGTTCGCTACCAATGGTAGTAAAATAATTTTTTAAAGTATCTTTTACCGCTTGTCTTAAGGTAATACTATCTAAGCTTTCAGTTATAGCGATTGTTTCAGCCATAATAAACTCCTTTTTATTTACTTATCCATGGCCAGTTCTAGTCTTGCGATCCCACAAAAAACTTTTTCGAAATTTATGAGTACACAGTCTGTATTTTGACCTAAAATTTAAAAACCTTATATTTTGGGTGCTAACCTAGAGAGATTAAACAGGTCGCTACCCTAAAATCAATTGCTAAGGGTGATATTGTACTAGAGTTCGTTAGAACTTAAGTGTTGATAATATTTCTTCGTTGTAAAAATAGCAATAAAACGATGCAAATCTTTTTGTGGAGCCATGTTTTTAAAGGCACATCGTTTTATTTTTAACACTTCCTCTATGTATTTCAGTCTAAATAAGTCTTTTAGTTTATTCAACTGTTTCTATAGGAGAAGGTACAGAAACGAGTTCTGGTGTTACCTGGGTTATTTCAATTTGTTTGGGCGATACGTTAGTTTTTTTCGTTACTTTTTTATGTGCTTTTGCAGGTTTATTTTTCTTGACAAGTTGTTTCTCAAGCAGGGGCAATTGCTTGCTAAGCATACTATACTTTATGTGCTTAGCAAAAAGCAGAGTACTATTTTTATTAAGTTGATCTTGTTTCTTCGTGAGGTCTTTAATCATCTTGGTTGCGTTATCATATGCTTTTTTAGCCATTATAAGTTGTTTTTTGCTGGCAGCAGTCTTGATTTTTGCTAAGATTAATTGCTTTTTTTGCGCTGTTTTCTGTGTTACCTGTGCTTTTTTAAGTTCTACTTTTAGCTTTGTAGCTTGTAACTTTAATGTCATCAATTCTTGACGATATAGTTGTGCGAGCTTTGCTGGCAACTTACGGAATTCTTGCTCTACTTTTTCTGCGAGGGTTAACACACTATTTTTTTTCATTATACCTTTAGCGGGTTTCTTTTGTGACATGAGAATTAATCCTTTTTTAAGAAAATATTAAGATTGTAAAATTTAACATTCTTTACCTGAGGAAGTCTACTTTTTATGCGTTTTTGATTGATTTCGTTCTGAGAAATAATTAAAGTAACCTAAATATTGTGTAGGCATTAGCAATATTCATATTAATAGTAATGTGTAATCGGAGTACCACATGACATGAGCAATTTAAGCTTAAAAGAACAATTAAAAGCTTTATCGCTAACTAAAACACATGCTCTTGAAGAAACCAAAAAAGAGAAAAAAAAGATAAATCAGCTTGATCCAGCAAAGAAAAAAGCACCTCGACAAAAGCCTGCATGGTTAGAGCGCGCGCAGTATGGTGTTGAATTGCTAAAAGCACATTTTCCAAATTGTTTTAAAGAACATAAAAACATTCAGCCACTTAAAATAGGCATCAAGCAAGACTTGGCGAAAAATTTAAGTGCTCGAGAAGATATTGTATTGAGTGATAAAGCCTGTATGGTCAGTAGTCTTGCTTATTATGTTAATTCAGTGGCCTACCATGGAAGTATGCTGGAAGGGGCGGCGCGCATCGATTTGGTGGGTAATCCGGCTGGTAGGGTGACTACGGAAGAATCTCAATATTCAGTAGAATGCCGTAAAGCAAGACTACAAAAAAAACAAGGTACGGCTATTACGACAACCGAAGATTTTTAATTAACGTTAAATATCGCTTAGACTTCGCTAAAAAGTGGTTAACATGACAGAGCTCACCAGACGTTTTACTCCCATCAGTTTACTTACTTTGAGTATTAATGGCATGGTTGGCTCAGCATGGCTGTTTGCGCCTTTATATGCGGCTAAAATTGCGGGTTCGTCGGCTATTGTTGCTTGGTTGATTGGAGGGATTGCCACCGCAATTATTGCGCTCACTTTTGCCGAGTTATCTGTACTCTTACCCGTAGCGGGAGGAACAGCGCAAATTCCGCAGTTGAGCCATGGTACATTGACTAGTTTTGTTCTTAGCTGGATTGCTTGGTTATCTGCGTTAACGATGGCGCCCATTGAAGTACAAGCCGTTTTGCAATATGCATCAACTTATTTTATTTCGTTAACTCATTTAGTGAATGGTGTGCCTATCTTAACAAATGTAGGATTGACGTGGGCTACTATGTTGATGTTAAGTTTCTGTATTATTAATGCAACGAGTTTTAAAGGACTCCTACGTTTTAATTCTGCGTTGTTTATCTTTAAAGTGGTTGTCATACTTCTTGCGATTGTGACTTTAATAAAAGTCAGTTTTCATGCGAGTAACTTTGCTGGTTTATTTGTAGGGGAAGAAACACGAAGTTGGCATGCTATTTTAACTGCTGTAGCAACGGGTGGAGTGGCGTTTGCATTTGTTGGATTTAAGCATGGAGTTGAGTTGGCGGGTGAAGCAAAAAAACATGCTGTGGCTATTCCTTTAGCGATTGTAGGTTCTGTCATATGTTGCTTAATTTTATATCTTGGATTGCAGATTGCTTTTATTGGTGCTCTGCATCCTGCTATGTTGGTAAACGGTTGGCAACATTTAACATTTACTGGTGAGGCTGGGCCTTTTGCTGGGCTTGTAGCGGGGTTAGGTATTGCGTGGCTATTAAAGTTGCTTTATATCGATGCTGCAGTGTCTCCTTCGGGTGCCGGGTTAATTTATGTTACTTCAACGGCGCGCATTCTCTATGCTATGAGTCAAATTGGTTATGTCCCTCGTTTTCTGTCTCGTTTGAATAAACAACATTTTCCAGTGATGGCAATTTTAGTGAATTTTATTATTGGCATGTTTTTGTTTTTACCCTTACCGGGATGGCAGGCAATGGTTAGCTTTTTAGTATCAGGTATGGTGATTTCATATGCTATTGGACCGATAGCATTGCTTTGCTTACGTCTAGAATTACCTAAAGAAAAACGTTTATTTCGCTTGCCAGCGGCGCATTTTTTATGTTTGATTGCTTTTTATTTTTGTAATTTAATTAGTTACTGGACGGGTTGGGATACAATTTATAAATTGGCCATTGCAATCTTAATTGGGTTTGTTTTTTTTGGTATTGCTTGTATCAGAGGAAATATAAAACAAGAATCACTCGGCATTAAATCTGTTATTTGGGTCATACCTTATTTGTCTGGTTTAGTATTGATTTCATATTTAGGCGCATTTGGCGGTAAAAACATTATTCCGTTTGGTTGGGATTTTCTGATTGTTGCTCTATTTAGTGTGGTTATCTTATATCTTGCTGTTATTAGCCGTACAAAAAAAGCGTCTGACTATTTTGCAGATATGCAATTAGCTAAATTATCTTAGATTCAGTGCACAGGTTGCAACTGTCGAAGTTAGGATTATCATGATCTCTCGCAATTTTTAAATAATAATGACTTGCAAGAGATCATGGGCGCTAACTTCTGCGCACAATTATAGTCACTCTACTACCTGTTGCAAATTCTTGATTGAGCCATCTTGCATCAGGTATGAAAAGTCTGACGCAGCCGTGGCTCGCATTATAGCCTGGCACTTCATATGAACCGTGCAATGCAAAGCCGCCATAGAAAAACATGCAATATGGCATAGGCGCGCCACCGCGCGGGATAGGAAATTTGGATGATTTACATCCTGCTCCTCCTTTGTTGTAAATAGTAAATTTGCCTGATTTAGTGTTGCAACCGCGATTAACATCGGCACACCACCCTTTACCTCCTGATGCAGGTCCCCAGGCTTGCAATACACCTTGAGAAGAATAGGCGCCCCACGCTAGAACGGCTGGACTGACGGAAACAATAATCATTTTTGTTCCGGGGGGATCAATTTGTCTGGGAAATGGTGCGTAATCCATCACATCCGCACTGCTTAGATTTCTAGGAATTGCGATTTTCATTCCAGGATGTAATCGTATATTCATACGATTCACGCGCATGACTAAATCTTTTTGCTGTTCGTTAGGAAATAATTTGTTCCATGAATCGCCGCGTTGTACTTTATAGCAAGTATAACGTGATGAATCTTTGCAGAGTGAAGAACTAATGGATGCAAAACTGACGCTACTGAAGAATAGTAAAATAACAGTGACTGTTACCGCGATGACAGCAATCATATTGCCCTCCTATCAAACAGGTGTTGGAGTGCAATCCTTGCCGTTGCAAACAATCTCCTCTAACTTTAACAATAGTTATAATTTTTAAACAGCAACTCTTTTGTTTTAACTATTTACACTTGCTGTACTTTACAACTATTCTATGTACTACGATTTCAGTATAGACGGAAATGATACTACTTAGTGCAAATGCCGATTTTTTAAAAAATATAGTAGATTAATCATTTTTTTATAGGTAAAAAACAGGCAAAACCTTCATTATTATGTGTTTATAATTTAAACAACTTTCAATTAATTGGACTATTTTATTATGGATATAAAAAATACAATTTTAAACATTTCGCATCTTGAATCAGGCATATTACAACTTACGTTGAATCGTCCTGATGCGCTCAATGCACTCAATGCAGAGTTGATGGAGCAGCTTTTTCAAGCATTTATTATGGCCAAAAAAGACACATCAGTAAAAGCATTGCTCATCGTAGGAGAAGGAAAAGCCTTTTGTGCTGGCGCAGATATTAAACAGCTTGCCACATTAAATGCACAACAAGGGGTAGCTTTTGCGCAACGCGGACAAAGAATTTTTCGTATGCTGGAGCAATTAGGCAAACCGTCTTTGGCCGCAATTAATGGATTTGCATTGGGTGGCGGTTGCGAGCTTGCCATGGCTGCGACTCTACGTATCGCTGCAAATACCGCTCTATTTGGCCAGCCGGAGGTGAAGCTGGGTGTGATACCCGGTTTTGGGGGTACCCAACGTTTGGCCAGGCTCATAGGTAAAGGTCGAGCACTTGATTTATGTATGACGGGTCGTACTATTAAAGCGGAGGAAGCTTATCATTGGGGGTTAGTGAATGAAGTCGTTCAGTCTGAAGACTTACTGAATCGTGCTAAGGCAATTTTATTAGGACTCACAAAACTGGCTCCTGTGGCTTTGCGTAGCATGATGGCAGTTATTGATCGTGGTTATGATTTATCGTTAGAGGATGCATTTGAATTGGAAGCTATGCATTTTGGCTTATGTTGTGCTACACGAGATAAACAAGAAGGAGTGAATGCTTTTCTTGAAAAACGTGCAGCAGCATTTTCTGGAGAATAAAAATGCATAGTATTCCTGAAATTCAATTTGAAGAAGTTAGTGGACGGCAGGGTAATCTGGGACTTATCACCTTAACGCGTACCCAAGTATTAAATGCACTCAATCAAGCCATGTTGAATGTACTTAAACAACAGTTAACAGAATGGGAAACAGCAAATCATATCAAGGCAGTAGTCATACGTGCAGCAGATGGCCGAGCATTTTGTGCTGGCGGTGATATTCGTGCAGTTTACGATCGCCATATGGCGAAAGATCCTACGCTAGCGCAATTTTTTTATAATGAATATTCACTGAATCGCTCTATTCATCATTACTCGAAGCCGTATATTGCCTTGATTGATGGTATTAATATGGGTGGGGGAGTGGGTATTTCTCTACATGGTTCCCACCGAATTGCAACGGATCGTATTCTTTTTGCGATGCCTGAAACAGGCATTGGATTTTATCCGGATGTGGGTACGACTTATCTTTTGTCGAGATTACCGTATAACACGGGATATTACCTAGGATTAAGTGGAGCACGCATGACGTTAAATGATTGTGTTGCATTGGGGTTAATTGATCAAGGGATGAAGCGTGATAGTTTTCCTGAATTGATTTACAAGCTTGCTGATACGCATTTTCATCATAATGCAAAAGAGGTTGTGACTGGAATTATTCAAGAATTTGCTGTGTCAACGGATAAATCAACATTACTACAACACCAAACAGAAATAATGGACTGTTTTTCAAAACAAACAATAGAAGAAATTATCCATGCTTTGGAAAACTATCCTAGTCAATGGTGCCATGAAGTTGCAGCGAGTATTAAAACCAAATCCCCTACCAGTTTAAAAGTTACCCTGCATGCATTGCAAGAAGCTGAAAAATTGGAATTTGATGAGTGTATGCAAATGGAATACCGATTAACCAGTCGATTTGTACAAGAGCACGATTTTTTCGAAGGCATTCGTGCTATGGTTGTTGATAAAGATCAAACGCCTCATTGGAAACCAGAGACATTAGAGAAAGTGACCACATCGGCAGTAAAGAAATATTTCGCACCGTTGGAGAAGGAATTAATTTAGCAGTAAATAATCTAAAAACAACTTCATTTGCGATAAAAAAGGAATATGTCCAGCACGTTTGATAATGGCACATTTTCCGTGTAAAAGAGCAGGTTGAATAAGTTTTGCTACTTTAACAGGCACCAGTGTGTCGTGACTGCCGAAGAGATGCAAGCTGGGACATTGCATTTTTGTGAGTTCTGCACGTAAATCCATATCACGTAATAATCCTAAACTACCTAACAGTGCGGGAGTAGTGTGTGATGATGTGGTAATTTGTTTGCGTAATTCTGTGAGTAATACTTGATTTTTTGGTGAGCCGCGCAATTGTAATTCTAAAAATTCTTCTAAAGTAATTTGATAATTTTGCACGAGTGAATTTGCAAATTTTTCTATTGTGTGTGGCGCAACACCAGGCCAATCAGGCGTACTCATAAATTTGGGTGAAGAGGCTACCGTAATTAATTGGGAGACTCGTTCAGGATGATGAATGGCAATATGCCATGCAATCATGCCGCCTAAGGACCACCCTAACCATATGCTGTGTGGCGGGGTGATCGCTAATAACAAATTTGTTATTTCTGTTATTGAGTAATGCGGTGATAATAAAGGACTTTGACCAAAACCAGGTAAATCCACCAGAAAAAGCTGAAATTTTTCCGCTAAATACGGAACAAGGGGTTGCCAGATGCCCGAATGCCAGCCCCACCCATGCAGCATGACCAGGGGCGGCCCTTTGCCAATGACTCTTAAATTAAGTGGTGTAATCATGTTAAAATAGTAAATAAGAGATCAAAAATTAACCTATAATAAAAGTAGACAGAGAATATTCTTAATTGGGAGGTAACATTACACTAATCGCGAGTTAAAGGCAGCTAATCATCATAAGAATTTTCATATAAATGCGAGGTCAAATTATGTTGCCAATCCAAATTACCGTAAGAGATATGCCCACCTCACCTGCTTTAGAAGACCATCTACGTAAAAAAGCTTTAAAATTAAATCAATTTTATGATCGTATCAACAGTTGTCGAATTGTCATTCATGTTCCACAAAAACATAAACATCAAGGCAAATTATTTAGCGTGTGTATTGATTTATCTGTGCCAGGGAAAGAATTAGTGGTGAATCGTAAATTGAATGAAGATGTGTATATTGCAATTCGTGATGCTTTTCATGCGCTACAACGACAATTAGAATCTTATGCGAAAAAGCGTAGAGGAGATGTAAAAACACATGACATGCGCATGAGTGGGCATGTAAAAAAATTATTTGCTGAAGGTTATGGATTTATTCAGGGAGTAGATGGAGGCGAATATTATTTTAGCCCAACCAATGTAAGCAGCCCGACCTTCGCACAATTAAAAATCGGTGATATAGTGCAGTTCACTGGCATTCCTCAAGGTGAGGGAATGCAGGCACACCATGTCACAAGAGAAAAAAATAATGAAATATGAAAAGTATTATCACCATTTTATCGAAAACAATCAGTATCCGAGGCAATTGACAGACGTTGAAGTTATTTCAGGTGCCTCTTCTCTTCATTTAAGCTATCAAGGCAAGAAAGTAATTAATTTTTCCTCGAGTGATTATCTCGGCTTATCTCATCACCCCTATTTAATCGAACAAGCACAGTATTATGCTGAGCATTATGGCGTAGGTTCATCTGCTTCTCGTTTAGTCACAGGCAATTTTGCATTTTATACAGAATTAGAAAAGAAACTTGCCAAAGCGCTTGGGAAACCGGCTGCGTTAATCATGGGGTCAGGTTATCAAACAAATGTATCTGTGCTTGAAGCGATATTAGACTCTAAAGTGTTAGGTCATATGCCACTGATATTTTGTGACAAATTTTGTCACGCTAGTATCTTTGCTGCAACCAGGCATTTTAAAACCATGCAACGTTTTCGGCACAATGATTTAAATCATTTGCGTTTATTGCTTGAAAAACATAAACACACGGATCAGCAGAAATTTATTGTGGCTGAGTCGATTTATAGTATGGAAGGTGATGCGGTTGATCTTGCTGAGTTAATTCATATTGCTAAAGAACATCAGGCATTTTTATATATTGATGATGCACATGCAGTCGGTATTTATGGCAAACAGGGGTTTGGCAAAACAGCAGAATATGCTGATGATATTCCTATTGTCATGGGAACTTTTAGTAAAGCGCTAGGTAGTTTTGGTAGTTACATTGGATGTTCTGAATTAATGAAGAAATATTTAATCAACAAATGCCGTGGCTTGATTTATTCAACCGGCCTATCACCAGCAGTAATCGGTGCAATCAGTGCTGCAATAGAATTATTGCCAACATTGCATGCGGAACGACAACAGGTGCTGAGAAAAGCGGAATATGTGAAAAATTTCTTTTTAACAGAAAATTTGTACACAAGTCAAATGACAACGCATATAGTGCCTTGGATTATCGGCAATGCAGAAAAAACTCGTTATGCAAGCGAACTTTTGCAGCAACAAGGTATTTTAGGTACTGCTATTCAACCACCTTCTGTTCCAGTTGGAAGAAGCCGGATTCGATTTTGTTTGTCTGCAGCACATACGGATGCGGATATCGAACATTTAATTCGGGCCATTCGGGTTGTTAAAAAAAATCCTTTAAAATAGCGAATATTTTCTTCCTGTAACATGTCTTTTTGTCCAGTGATATCTTGATAACTCATGTTACGCAGTTTTTCGTAGAAAAACATGGAAACT
>CAZAEO010000084.1:0-9185 GCA_964484285.1 uncultured Coxiellaceae bacterium
AAACGCGGGTGGTCATATTACATAAGCTCGTAGTGCGATTTGCCCGAAATCAAACTACTAAATCTTTAGGGACCGCTATCACGAGAGCCTGCCAATCGGCGCTCCGATAGTTAAATCAAACGATTGGATACACATGTAGACCCGATAGTAGAGGGCTTGCGGACGCGGGTTCAATTCCCGCCGCCTCCATTTTTATAACTTATTGATTTTATTTATTATTTTAATTATTTGATCTTTTGCTTCCTATATCATAAACTACGCACCAAAATAACCAGCTTTGCTTAGGATCAGCAGTTAATGAATGACAGATATAAAACAGGCTCCTATCCCTTCCAGAAAGAATATGCTGAAAATGCTTTGCTTCAAAAAGGATTCAATGAACAAATTATCGCTGATCTAGCTCAATTTATTCTTCGCAAAGCTCCATGGGCAAAATCGAAACCTATAAAAATTCTTGATTTATGTTGTGGTGATGGTTCAGCCACTAATGAACTACTACTGGAATTGGAAAAGCAAAGCATCAAGATAGATAAAATCATCGGGATAGATATTGCACCAGAACAAATTGAAAGAGCACGGTCATATTCAGAAAAGGATCTCCGATTAGATTTTAAGATACAAAATGTGGAAGAAATAACTTACGAAAATGAATTTGACGTTGTCATCAGTCTATTTGGATTGCATTGGGTTGAAGATATCGACAGAATCGCTAAACTGATTTCACTTGCGTTAAAACCAAATGGCAATGTTGTCTTTTTTGCTCCACTAGAGAAAAATGATTTTTTTGCTCTCCGACAAAAATTAATGACCGACCCTGAATGGGTGGAATTATTTAAAGATTTTTCAATTGATCCTTTCATCGATAATCCAAATGGATATTTGGAATCATTTAATAATTACTTCACTTCAGAAAATGAATCAGGAATAACTGGGGATCAACCAGTCTATTTTACTGATGAAAGATTTATTCGCTTTCTTTCAAGCTGGATGCAAGAAGTGCGTTACTTGAATAGCAAAGGTGCCAATTCAGATAGTTACTTGAAGGATCTTGTTAAAAACATACAATCATCTCAAGATCCAAGTGCCGATGTCACATCAATTACTATTGATGGAAAAACTAAAATTCGATTTCTAGAAAAGTTTTTTTGGTATCATGCTACCAATAATACCCATGCTCAAAATAATAATGCATTGGATATCCCAGCATTAAGTACCAATAAAAAATATTAACACTCTAACTCATTTTTTTTATGCGGAGCCATATAACTTATCTCCGCATAAACTAATTACAAACAAATTTCGATATTACAATTAATCGCGATCATTCTTTATATAATCAAACCAACATTAAGAGCGTTTCTAATAAAAACAATGGGCATAATGAGAAGAACAATACATCACAGTCAAATTCATCTGGGATGTTTAATTTAAACGATAGAAATTCTCCTGATAATATCAATTTATCATTTTTTCCACTATTCAACGAGAAGGAATATATTGAAGAAAATAAAAAAGCTATCTTTAATCAAAGCAATGTTTCGCCGAAAGGCCATAATTTTTTATTAACATTATTTCGAATAGATTTCTTTTAAGTTAAAAACGAAGTCACCAATCGTGATGATTGAAACCTCAACTAATTAATAAAATAAAATCAAGCTGCGCTGCTTTTACCATGTTTATGATGACTATGTTTAGGTGATAAGCTTGAGCATAGTGAAATTTCCGTCACGATAGTTTCCCATGGTACGTAATACTTTCCATCTTTATATAAGATCACACCAATTTGATTTAACGCTTTAACATCTTGATGTACATTACTGTAATCACGATCTAGTTCTTTAGCTAATTGTCTAATGCTTACTGCCCCCAATGCATGCAACATTTGCAATAGCTCTAATCGCTTAGGACTTAGTGACTTCATCAATAAAGATGCATTTTCAAAGCTTAATACCTCGACTGGTGTACCAAACTTTTCGCCTTTTTCTGCTCGTTTCCATGCACTTTTAAATTTTGCCAGTGAATCCTCTAGTGAACCCACTTTAACAATCAACTGTTTTTTAGTCATAGCTCATACCTCTTATTTACGATATTTGATAACATCTTGGTAAAAATCTTTGATCAATGTATCTATATCAACAAATTTATAGGTGATTTCCTTTTCGGCTAAATGCTTGTGATCACCTTTTCCACTTTCATTGTCATAGCGCACCAAACAATTACCTTCGCTATCCCCAAAATAAAGCCTGTACTTAAATCCATGTGGTCGATCTTGTGTTTTCTCAGGCAATTCCCATAAAACCAATTCAACTATGTAACCACCCTCAAGGAAATTCTTTTCCCTAAATATTAGTTTAGCCTTCATATGCAAATTATACCATATGGTTAAAATTGTAATAAAAAAAATTATGTATTTTATACCATATAGCATAAATTATGTAAATATAATTGCTTGATTTGATTAACTCTCTATTAATTTTTATCTATTCTAGATTCCAGAATATAGAATGAAATTATGCCAATATGATGAAATCACAAGAATTGTATTGAGTGAATTATCAACAATGTATTATTTGGGGTACTTTTAGGGGTACAAACTAAAACCGAATTGATAATATATCATTATTACATATGGTTACGATGAGAATTCAATTCCCGCCGCCTCCATTTTTATAAGTTATTGATTTTATTGAATATATATTTACAATTGGTTACTTTAACACCCTCTTTTTGACAGCCACCCTATTTGACCAATGCGGCAATTTGCCGTATACTGAATATATCCAAATTAATACATTAGATAGGTGCATTATGCCCTCCCAAACTGCGAGACATAAACCACGTTTTGAAAGACTAGAAGCGCGGATTAGCGATGAAAAAAAATCCTTTCTTAAGCATGCTGCAGATTTAGTTGGCCGTTCACTAACTGATTTTGTGGTTAACTCAGCTTATGAAGCTGCGGCTCGTGTTATCAAAGAGCATGAACAAATTCGATTATCGATAAAAGATAAAGATATCTTTATTAATGCATTACAAAATGCGCCGGCACCTTCAAGTACTTTAAAGGCGGCAGCTCACAAGTATAAAAAGGATGTTATTTCTAAATGAGTTCAAACGCACAACCTATATATGAAATTAATAAACTGCATTCGAGCCATAATAAACAAAACTTCTCATGTGGCTCAACCTACCTAGATAATTACCTTAAAACACAAGCGAGTCAGGATATTAAAAAGAATGTTGCAGTAACTTATGTTATTACCACTATCAATTCACCTGAAGTTATTGGTTATTATTCGCTTTCAACTATTAGCATTGATGTTAGTGAATTATCGGGAGAAACAGTTAAAAAACTCCCTCGATATCCTATGCTACCCGGAATACTCTTAGGAAGACTTGCAGTTGACTCAACTCAGCAAGGAAAAAAAATTGGAGGGCATTTATTAATTGACGCGCTAAAGCGCAGCCTTTCAATTAGCGATCAAATTGGCATTAATGCCATTATTGTTGATGCTAAAGATGATAAGGCAGCTAAATTTTACCATCATTATCAATTTACTGAATTTCCATCCAATAAGCTGAAATTATTCTTACCAATTAATACAGTAAAATTACTTAATCTATAACATTTGTGCCGTAATCTAAACTATTGAGCTATGCTTCAGAATCTATCTTGTCTTTCTCTGGTCTTACTATCAAACGCACATTCCTTTGACCCCTGAAAAAATAAAATACCCAATGTATGAAGACCAATATTTTAGTTCTAAACCCAATCAGAAAATAAATATGGACAAAACACCAAGCTAACCATGCGAAAAACCCGCTTGATTGAAAAGGACCAGAGAGAACCAGTGCGTCAAATTTGCCGATATTAGCCATCATGCCTCTATCTACATAATGAAAAACAGGTCGGTTGTTTTTTGATACTCTCTTTCGAATCAAATTTCCGACAAATTTACCTTCTTGCATTGCAACCGGCGCGATTGCTGGTAAAGGTTGCTCTGTTTCTCGATAACATGCTCCATCACCTATCACAAATACATCAGGGTCTGCCGCCAGACTTAAGTCGGATTGCACTATAACTCTGCCCTGTTTATCACAAGGTACATCCAGCGTTTTTAGCAAAGGAGAAGCCTCATTGCCTGCTGCCCAAATGATATTGTGTGCATGAATAAATTCCGCTCCTATCCTTACTCCTTCCTTAGTAACATCTGTGACACGTGTATTTAATAGCACTGTTACTTTCTTTTTTTCGAGGTTGCGCTGGGCATAACATGCCAACTTATGCGGATAACTATTAAGAACCTGGTTACCGCCTTCGATAAGATATATTTTAGTCTCACCAGGATCGATTGAGCGAAAATTACTTTTTAAGCTTTGGTGAGCAATTTCAGCGATAGCGCCAGCCATTTCAATACCTGTTGGTCCAGCACCAATGACAACAAACGTTAATAAGCTTTCGATGAGGGCTTTATCAGTTGCTTTTTCAGCTAATTCAAATGAGGTTAAAATCATTTCTCGCACTTGCAAAGCATCTTTTAACGTTTTTAATCCTGGAGAAAAAACTTCCCACTGATTTTGGCCGAAATAAGAAGGACGCGACCCAGACGCAACAATCAAATAATCATAGGGAATTTGCTGCTTATTTTCTAAAATAACCACTTTGTCTTTTCTGTTTACAGCGCTTACTGTTGCCATTAAAGTTTTAATATTTTTATTCTTTCTAAATATTTCTCTGATTGGCATGGCAATATCTCCAGGAGATAATGCAGCTGTTGCTACTTGATAAAGCAAAGGTTGAAATAAATGATGATTTGTTTTATCGATAATAGTAACCGAAAATTCATTTTGATTTGCCAATGATTTTGCAGCATTTAACCCACCAAATCCCGCCCCTATAATTACAACTTGTTGAGATTTCATTGACAAACCACCCTAAAAACACCTTTATATTCGTATATATTTCCAAAAATAATATGATTTAAGCTCATTTCCATACTAAAAGTATCCTCTGATATTGTACGCTCTACAGCATCACACCTTCCAAGGAATAAACTAATTGGCACCGGAATCAACAAATTAAAAAAACGAAACACATATCCATCATGCGACATGACCACACTATCACCACTTACAGAAAATTTTGCTCGCCAACCCACGTTAAAGCGCATGAACTCAACGACGATATTATTTTTGATATGCATCATGTACGACTTGAAACGCACTGGCTGATTAAAACTAAATTCACGATCAAACCAATATTTAGATGTATTTGGCTCAGTTATGAATTTAACTAATACGGGAATGTTTTCACCATCTTGTTGTATAAGCGCACCCGCTAGTCTTAGAGCAGGTTTTATAAAACGCATCCAGCGTGAGCTTTTAATCGTCATTGTGCCGTTAACTAACACCGTGTCATTAGTATAGGGACGATTGCTAAATCGCTTTTTCATGACTGGAGATAGTATTTGCCAATCGTCGCCTAGTACAGTAGCAAAAAAAGGTAGACCTTCATTATACTTAATCGAACTCACACCCTTAAAACTTAGCAATAGTCTTCTAATTGACTTCACAATAGGATAAAGAATTTGTGCTATTAAGCGAGAGCGAAATAAAAGTGCTGTCATTCGATTAATGACACTACTTGATGAGTTTAGCAATGCAAGGAAATGTACTGCATCAGCTCCAAAATAATATTGTTCATTGTAAATAACGACAATTCCACGGTCTGGATCAAAGCCACGCTCATAAGCAGAAGTAACAAGCGGGTGCGACTCACGCGCATTAATTAACACAAGATTACCGACAGATTTTTTAATATTTAATGCATGCGCCGAGCTACGACATAGAGGACACTCATCATCGTATATGAGATAAAGTGTCTTTTTATCTATGTCTAAATTTGTCATTTACTCATCAGCCACAGTGGAGTTGAACTTTATGGATTGTAATTGCTTAGTGAGTATTGTTAAGTTATTTTTTCTAGTCTGTTCATTAGCATTGTTGCTAATGAGTGTGATAATTGATATAAATGCACTAAATATTCTGTAAGACTTAATTGACATAAAGCTCCGGACTTCTTCATTTGGTTCGAAATTAACCCCGGGTTAACAGCCACGTTCCAGGTGAAAAAGGGGTGCCGCCACTGTCCTAGTTCAGTGTACTCTTCGAAATCATTCCACGACAAACAAAAGAGCAAAGAACTTAACACCTATAAGCTCAAATCTTCCAAGATTGTCCGAGTAGAGCCAGCAATTATAGGGGTACATTTTGGTGTGGTTTCTGCAAAACTGCAGAAACCACACGCGAAGCAACGTATAAGCGCACACTTCAGCTAGTGGGGGGCAGCTACAAATCCATCTGTAGCCTACCTATCGCGTAATATTATATTTTATTTGTAAAGCCACTTTTCGCTATAGGAGAGTCCAGAGTTAATTCACCGCTAACTGCTGATAAAACTATATCGCGTACCACATCATGCACTGTTCCAGAGCTCATTAACTCTAATTCTTCTATATTTTTTTTGACACTCCCAAACATAAACATCTCGTGGTTTGGATTTTTGCATTTTTGAACTAGCTCATCGAAAGCAACTCGATTTATTTTCATGAGTAGTCGAAGGCTCCTCATGGTTGTCTCCACAGCCAATTGTGGAACTTCGGAACCATTTTTTAGGGTTACCATGGTTAGGGAGGAAGTATTTTCTGGGTTTCTTAAAAACATGACGCCTACTCCTATTTAAATTTTGTGAGCGATTATTCTAGTCTAGAATTATTATCAAATTGTTAAGAGGAAGTGTCTTTTCTGTAGGTCACATCCATTCGCGAATTACGAATGTAGAATGTTCGTTGTTCGCGAACAGCAAACGCTTTGGGACGCGGGTTCAATTGATTTTCAAGGACGGTTTTTGCAGAGGTACATTGGTGGGGTATGTCGAAAAATTCACATCGCCGAATTATCATTTAATCAATCAGATAACGCTCTAACCCCATTCCCGCCGCCTTCCATTTTTATAAGCTATTGATATTTAGACTAATAACTCCATATGAATTGACTCTGCCTCCAGTATGTCGGATAATTATCGACATACTGGAGATATCATGAATATCGCGCAATTACGCAAATTGATTGGTCAAGAAGAAGTAGATTATCAACTTCTCTTATCAGCATTATCAGACTATGCCCACCCAAGAGATAAGATAACAAGTTGGCTTAAATCTGGTGAATTGGTTCGAGTGAAGAAAGGGCTTTACGTTTTTGGCAAAGAGGCAGCACTCACACCCTACTCCCCTGAAATATTAGCTAATCTTATTTATGGGCCCTCTGCTATTTCTCTAAATTATGCCCTAAGTTTCTATGGTCTTATTCCAGAACGAACAACGACAATCACATCCATTACTAATAAACGAGACAAAACATTCACAACACCAGTCGGAGATTTTACTTATCGTTATTTAACACCAACAAAATACGCGGTCGGAATTGAACTTTTTAGCTTAAACGAGAAATCACACTTTTTGATCGCCTCACCAGAAAAAGCACTGTGTGATCATATTTATTTAACAGATAAAAAAATAAAGCTCACGACAACTTCAGATATGGAACATTACTTATTAGATGATTTACGCATAGATGAAGATGCTCTAAATCAATTTCGCGAATATTTATTATCAGAAATAATAACGATTTATCAAGACGCCCGGCTAGTCATTTTAGAAAAATATATCAAGGAATTAAAAAAAAATGCATGAAGCCATAAAAACAATGCTTGCCAAATACGATTGTCGATCAGAACAGGATTACATCAATGCGCTTAAGGAGATTTTTCAAGAAATTTCATTGCTAGGATTATGGAGAGCAAAATTTTATGAAAAAGTAGCCTTTTATGGCGGAACAGCATTGCGCATTTTATATGGTCTAGATAGATTTTCCGAAGACTTGGATTTTAGCCTGCTAAAACCCGAAAAAAATTTTGACTTAGCAAGTTACAATCAGGCCATTAAAGATGAGCTAATGAGTTTTGGATTTGATGTAAGCGTTGAGACAAAAATTAAAAATGTAAACACAAATATCGAATCCGCCTTTATAAAGGCCGAAACAAAAAAGCAGTTAATTCTTATTAATATTTCTTCCGATATTATTAACCGAATTCATCACATGAATAACATTAAAATTAAAATGGAAGTAGATACCAATCCACCATTAAAATTTAAGACGGAAAGCAAAATACTCTTACAGCCTATTCCATTTTCTGTAAAAACTTATCAATTGCCCGATTTATTCGCGGGAAAAATTCACGCGCTACTCTGCCGACCATGGCAACAACGGGTAAAAGGAAGAGATTGGTATGATTTTGTTTGGTATATGAGTCGTCACACGCCAGTTAATTTAATTCATTTACAGGAACGGTTAATACAAACTACTGCATGGGACAGAAAAAATAAATTAACGAAAAAAACATTACTCGAAATGTTAATTGCTAAAATCAATGGAACCGATTTTGAAAATGCAAAAAAGGATGTGTTGCCATTTGTGAAGGACAAACAATCAGTCGACCTGTGGTCAAAGAATTTCTTTATTGAATTAGCCAAAAAAATTGTTACGGCTTAGATAATCGATTTATTCAAACTTGTTTTTTATTGCAAACACAGCAATAGTTGCTGCTAGTTTACAACTAAAACACATCAAACAAGCGTGCACGACCTATGCCTTACTGAGTTGTTTTCTCTCTCTTGGTTGGTGATCATGCAAAATATTTTAGGTATGCAAATTGCCACTAATAAACTATTATTGGGTGAGAAAGATGGTAAGCGTCCGAGGAACGACGCTTACGCCACTTAATAAACCATGCTCGTAGCGCATTAGTTTGAGGAGATGACCTGATGTTGGTTCCCGAAAAATCATTACTTGATTGTCTGCCTGGACTTATTGGCTGGAAAGATGCAAACCGTCATTATTTGGAGCTATCATCAAGTCACTTTAAAAAGGTTGTCACCGTATAAATACGGTAATTCAAGCAAGCCTGAATTGGATATTATTTTGCAAAATTACCAGAAACATAGATAGGAGAACCACATGCGCAAGCTGTTAATCACAAGTTTTATTTTTTTATTGTCTCAGCCAGTCTATTCTGCGCCTGCTTTCGAAATTATTCCACTTGGCGTCTATGGTGGGTTAAAAGATGGAAA
>CAZAEO010000085.1:0-9026 GCA_964484285.1 uncultured Coxiellaceae bacterium
ACCTGCAGTGCAGTAGACCTTTGCAGCAGGTTGCAACTGCCGAATTTGGGATAATGTATGGATTTATGTTAGGATATCGCGCGTTATCATACGAGACCGAGGATACAAATGTATTATGCTTATTTATTTATCGCAATTTTAATTGGCGTAGGCGGTCAAATCGCGCTTAAGACAGGTTCTTCTACTTGGAATGGATCAGGCTTGCTATTGTTTCAGCCTTACGTGATTTTAGGGCTTTCTTGTTATTTTACCTCCGCGATGTTTTATATCCATTCTTTAAAACAACTTCCGTTATCCGTTGCTTTCCCCTGTGTTTCATTAAGTTATGTAGCGGTTGCTCTACTCGCCCATTTCTTATGGAAAGAACCTTTCGGTTTGCAACACATGATGGCACTCTGTTGCATCTTGCTTGGGGTTTTTTTGCTGGTGAGAGCCTAATTTTTTGAAGAAGTTAATCCCACTTCATTTATCATTGTAAAATGGGAGTTTGCCTCCCAAATTACTAAGAAAAATCATTTTTATGTGAACTATACCATCACCAATCCGAGTTCTTGTACTGCATCACGTTCGCTACGCAATTCATCCAATGTGAGTTTAAGTTTCTCCTGGCCGAATGCATTGTGTGTGATGTTGGCAATCACTTTTAATTCGCCGTTTTCTACGCGGTGAGGAAATGAAAAAATCAAGCCTTCATCGATTCCATATTCCCCTTGCGAACAGCGCGCAACAGAAAAACTTTCACTTTTTGGGGTGTCGTGTGTCAGATGATAAACACCTGTTAATGCAGCATTTGCGGCAGATGCAGCGGACGATGCGCCACGTGCTTTGATGACTTCCGCCCCGCGTTTTTGTATCATCGAAATGAAATCATTTTGCAGCCATTTAAGATCAGTAATGGCTTCTGCAGCCGATTTGCCGTTGATTTTTGCATGATAAAAATCCGGATATTGGGTCGAAGAATGATTGCCCCAGATCGTCATTTGTGTCACCGCAGTGACATCCACGGCTGCTTTAATAGCAAGCTGTTTACGTGCACGTAATTCATCCAGTGTCGTCATCGCAAAAAATCGCTCGCGTGGGATATCGGGGGCATTGTTCATGGCGATTAAACAATTGGTGTTGCAAGGATTGCCGACAACAAATATGCGTACATCATCAGCTGCATTGTTGTTAATCGCGCTGCCTTGGCTAGCGAAGATTTTGCCGTTGATTTTTAACAAATCAGATCGTTCCATGCCTTCTTTGCGTGGTACCGAGCCTACCAAGATGACCCAATTCACATCCCGCATGGCTTCATTAGCATCCGATGTGCAAACCACATTTTTTAATAAGGGGAAAGCGCAATCGTCTAGTTCCATTGCTACCCCTCTTAAACTAGGTAAGGTTTGTTCTAATTCCAGCAGCTGTAAATCGACTTCAGTATCAGGGCCTAACATTTGTCCGGATGCAATTCTAAATATCAAGGCATAACCGATCTGTCCTGCAGCACCCGTAATAGCTACTTTGACGCGTTTTTTCATTATGGTCTCCTTTTCTCACATTTTTCTTGCGTATTCTAACGGAAACCAAAAATGCAATAAACCTTAAGGTTGTATTAAGATTCGGCTGGTAAAATTTTTGTACAAAACGGGAGCTTAAAAACAATGAAAATAGAGTTAAGTAAATTATACTATTATGTTTTTGGTGGTGGGGCGGACATTGAAAAACGCCTTGAAAACGTACCGCTTCAACATAAACAAGCCAAAAGTGAGAAGATCAAGAAAGAAATACAGGATTTTTTCTGTCTACAATTAGGAAATAGCGCATCGAAATATAATAAATTACGCCAGATTATTCGCGAACAAAAAAATTCGCATCTTGAAAAAATCTTATACGGTAACGATGTCGATGATATCCAAGGAATTTATCAGTTTTTTGTAGAAGAAAATGATATAGATAAGAAACTTGAAGAGCTAGAAGACGAATATGGATTACTACAAGATGAGAAAGGAAGTATATCGACTCAATTACGTAAAAATTTTCACGCATGTTTTAAAATGTGTAAATTCATAGGGGATATCATTGAAAGAAATAATGAATCGGACAATTCTACAGCTTTTATGCACGCATATAAAATGCGGGTCATTTTTGGATATGATAGAGATGATCCTAGTGATGTGTTTAAAAAAATCGATGCCTATTTAAGTAAACACAATTATTTTAATATAGCGAATAAACCATTGCATGATGCGTTGATCTATTCTCTTCCCATTGCAGTAAAAGAAAATATTCATCTTTCCCAGTGGCAAAGCCTGATTCAACAATATGGACCTAAAGTATGCCGGTTATTTAACATGGCACCTGCCATTGAAAAATACCTGGGCGGAAGATGTCCAAATAATTTAAATGAAGCTGTAGACGCTGCAAAAAATACTCGTTTTAAACATGCTAAATCATTTCCAGAATTAGCAGATTTATTTATAGAATATAATTTAAGTGAAAAATTATTTGAGCGCTCATTAAAAATCGAACAAAACAGAAAAAAACAAGACAACTTACCTTCTATTACCATTCGTGGTTCAGATGTATCTCCTCAATATTCAAGTTATCATTTCGTTAAACTTCCTATAGATGATCCTTATGCTTATGTGTTAGGGCATGCAACGAATTGTTGTCAATCCATAGGCGGAGAGTCAGAGCTGTGCGTGATTGATGGGATCACGCTGGAAAATAATGGATTTTATGTTTTATTGAAAAAAAAGAATGCTGATAAAAAAGAAGAAAACAGTAATCCTGTTCTGAATGGAAAAATAAATTATCAAAACTATGAAATAGTAGGGCAGGGATATGCCTGGTTAAGTCAGAATGGAAATTTAGTGTTTGATTCCTGGGAAAATAAAACACCTACGAGAGACGATAAGATTATCGTTGATATGTTGAAAGAATTTTCTCGACAGGTGACGGAACAAAAGGAATCTACCATTGTTCGCGTGATGATCGGAACGGGCGGTAAAACGCCAGAGTTATTTAACGATAATATCGCTTCTCATCCTGAAGTAATAAAAGAAGGGTGGCAATATGGAGATTCTCTAAAACAAGCCATCATTTTCTGCAATGAAACTTTAATAGATTCTTTTATTTCTAGAATTGAAATGGAAATAAAAGAAGTAATCGACAATATAGATATGAAATCAGAAGATGACTCATTTCAGGCTAACAGCGTAAAAAATATTGAAACGCTTTTAATATTTTTAATGAAAACCGGCATGTTAAAAAAATCAAATATAGTTTTAACTATTCCTTATGGGCGAGAAATTTATGCCGCATTGGTTGATATAAAAAAATCAGGTTACGAAATAAATAAGGCGATTCTTTCTGGGCTTATAGATTTTCGTGATTATTATCCCCCAGATGTAATGGTTAAACATATCCTTCGCATTTTATCTATTTTGAAAGAAGCCGAACTTGATAAAAGTTCTATTTGTTTGAATTCTGTTTTGCCTGAGCTTTATAATTATTATCTAACTATAGCACAAGATATAGTCAAGGTAGTTTTGCTGTTAAGAGAATGCAATATTGAAATCAATTTGGAAAAGTTAATACCAAGAAGATTATTTGAAAATGGTTTGATTTCCAAAGGTCGTGCCAGAACTTTAATTAATGAATTGTTAATTATTAAACAAAACCATCTTGAAAATAATGCAGACATTGTATCTGCAATTGTTAATTCTGAGTTTTCGCATGATCGTGCTGAAGAAATGGTTGTGGCGCTCGGCGTGTTGGGATCAAGAAAAATGGAAAATGATTATAATATAAGATTTGCTGTTTTCAATCACGAATCCCCAAGAGTGGCAGTAGAATCTCTGATTCTGCTAAACGAAGCCAAGCTCGATGATCCTGATGTTCGAAAAAAAGTATTAGTTTCGCCTGTTTCAAGTAAAGGTACTAAAGAATTTATCCGTGCTTTTACTTTGCTTAGAGCGGCTGGTCTTGATCAAGATAACGATGCACGTCGCGCAATATTGAATGACTATTTCTTTAATGCTGAATGTATGGCGAAGCGGATGGTAGCAATAGACTTTCTCATTAAAAACAAAGATTATGAGATTGATTCGAATCTGAGAGAATGTATTTTAGCTTCTGATAAATCACGTATTAATTGGGCTATTAATCCTCGGGAAATAGATAAAATCCTGGATTCCGCTTTTTCAAAGCGGCAAATTATAGAATCTTTCATCAATGAATTGGAACAATTTCTCGAAAAATTGCCTAATAAAACCACTTGGGGCATATTCCCTTCTGTAAATTTTTCAAAAAAGAAAAAATGCCTTCAATCTCTAAAGTTACTTCAATCATATGATATCAAGGAAATAGATAACATTGAAACTACAGTATTCTGTATTCTAGTGAAATTTCATGGCGATTTAATTGCTGCGAAAAGCAATCGCTATTTAACAGCTCTGACATCATTCTTAATTAAATTCAACATTATTATACCTAATACACTTACCCTATCTAATGATGGTAGATCGAATGATAACCAATTATTTGCAGAAACTATGAGGAATTTTAAAGACACCTTATTTAGCATGGGGCAGAAACAATCGTACAAAGCCCTTCAAAGAATGGATCGTCCTTAAAGCCTTATTGACAAATGAATGGTTTCTATGAATACTGCCCAACATGCAAAAATCGATGATGATTCCTTTAAGCCTCTATATTCATATTCCCTGGTGTGTGCGCAAATGCCCTTATTGTGATTTTAATTCACATGAAGCGCGTAATGCAGTTCCTGAAGATCTTTATGTTGATGCTTTGCTGCGTGATTTACAGCAGCAGTTACCTTGCATTGAAAACCGTCCGCTCGTCAGTATTTTTTTTGGCGGTGGCACTCCGAGTTTATTTTCACCGCGCGCAATCGAGAAAATTCTTCGCGGTGTGCATACTGTTCTACAGTTTGATCCTAAAATTGAAATCACTCTGGAAGCAAATCCAGGGACAGTAGATGAAAAAAATTTTGCAGGATTTTATCAGGTGGGCATTAATCGTTTATCCATTGGCATTCAAAGTTTGCAAAATGAAAAATTGCAAGCACTTGGCCGCATTCATGATCGAGACTATGCGTTGCGTGCCATCGATGTGGCGATAAAAGCGGGGTTTGATAATTTTAATCTGGATTTAATGCATGGCTTGCCAGGGCAAACAGCTGCAGATGCAATAGCCGATTTGCAAGATGCTTTGGCGTTTTCGCCACCCCATCTTTCATGGTATCAGTTGACGATTGAACCTAATACTTTGTTTCATCATCAACCACCGTATTTGCCCAAAGATGACATACTTTGGGATATTCAAGAACAAGGCAAAGAACAACTACAACAAACAGGTTTAGCGCAATATGAAGTGTCTGCTTACGCTCATCCACATCACGAATGCGCACATAATAAAAATTATTGGGAATTTGGGGATTATTTAGGAATCGGCGCTGGCGCGCATAGTAAAATTACGGATAGTAAAAAGCAAATTATCACGCGGCATTCACAAGTGAAAAACCCAAAGGATTATCTTAATCCTGAAAAAAATATCACCGCGACCCAAACGATTTTAACACCTGAAGATATTTGTTTTGAATTTATGTTAAATACGTTACGGTTAACACGTGGTGTATCGATGGATTTATTCACGGCACGAACGGGATTATCTGAGAGCGCGTTGGAACCCGCGCTCTCATTGGCTAAAGAGAAAAAATTATTGATTGATCATCCTAAGATGTTATGCCCAACGGAATCAGGACAACGATTTCTGAATGATGTGATTGGGTTGTTTTTGCCGAAAGTATAGATTCGGTTAAGTCATTCATGCTTCGAGACGGCGTGATATGCTGGCTTTATAAAGCAAATATAAATCTGCGATTGACGAGGCGGATCACAAAACAAATTGCTCTTTGTATTTTTGGAACGTTGTTTGAGCGGCGCCGTTAGGACTCATTGAATATCTAATAAGAAAAGCATTGTTAGAATCTGAAGAGCTTCAAACAGCAAAGCGAGAAAAGATATTAATGAAGATTCCCGCGCTACATCTGATAAAAGAATATCGCAGAGAATTTATGGCATTATTCTGCCTATATGTTCCGAGTAGCGTTTCATTAAATATTTCTGCTGCGATATTTGGTGGAACAACACCGTTGATTTGTGCATCCTTAACAAAACTATCAAACAATGCAATTACGCCAGCCTATTACTTTATATTTGTAGCAGTACTGGCGCTTGTTGCAATTATTCTTGTAAAGCCAAATCTAACTAAGCAAGTGCCTACTTAGAAATAACAAATTCAGTACAGCTATCACCATTCCAAAGGTGTGTTGTATTTTTGTAATTCCAGTCGTCTCCCAAAATATATTTCACCTTAAATGCAATAAAGGTGTCATCTAATTTTTGAGGTGCAATTTCATTTTTTAAATTTGGAAAAGGATCAGTATGAAATTGATAAACTAATTTATTCTCTGATATTTCAGGGAATTTGACGAGTAATCCGACATTATTGTCTCGTTCACCTACCAGCCTTGCAAATTCAGATGTTAATCCTTTCTCAAAGCTATCGCCGTAAGCTTTTGATAATCCCGTTTCCATTGCTTTTCTAAAAAGATCGATAGCTTTGTTTTCGCCAAATTCTTTTTTAAGCAATTTAAACCAGTTTTCGTAAAGCTGAAAAAATGCTGCATTATATTCCTTCATGACATGTGATCCTCTATATTATTTAATTAAAGTGAAGTGGGGTAAACGACAAATTGGTTTTACATGATCAGGTTGTTTGATGAGTAGCATTTCATTGTTTTCGTAATATTGGGAATAGATTCCTTTAATTAAATCAAGACAATGAAATCCCATTTTTAAAAAAAGCGGGCTTTCTTCAGCAGCATTAACAAATAAATCACTATTTTTGCGTTTGGAAGCGAAAGAAAAAAGTATGTTAAATCCAAGTGCTCTATGTACCATGACAATGCCGGTATCAATACCATTTTTTGTTTGCAAACTTAATTTTGTTTGAGAATAAAATCGTTTGTCAAAACATTGGTCCCAGGTATAAAAATCTAAATTTTCATAGTATGTAGGTGAAATGCTGCCGTTATAAAGGTAAGTTCCATCTTTGAAAATCTGGTAAACAATAGATGGATTGTAAGAAATAACAGACATTTCACCATTGGGCGAAACAATATTGATAGAAAGATGGTCGATATCATTTAATCCTATAATTTCCTTATAGGCTTGTCGTATGTGCCATTGATTTTCAAAAGACATTAAAAGAGCATCTTTATGTAGTCGCGGTGGCTTATGTGTAGGAGGAGTTAGTTTTCTACGATCAGTCAGCATAATTATAAATTAATCGTTTTTTTTAGGATAATATGATTGCCTCTTAGCATGGAATTGACTGAAAGGTCGATAATTTTACTTTTTTCATCATGGCTCGTTACTAAAAATTCAATATTATTGTAAGCATCAATACAGAAGGCAACTAGCTCGTCTGCTTGTATGCTTAAATTTTTAGAGGTGAGCGCATTAATAGCAGAAGTGATAATTTTACTAAATAGCTCCATATTGACAACGGCTGAATTATCACTAATCTCAATATGAGGATTCTTGAAATGGGGTAATTCATTCGATTCTTGAAGCTGCATTATTTCATGCTCGATTTCTTCTTTTCTCTCCGTTTTATTTTCCCCCAAGGGGCATGGATGCCCTAATCCAGTCAATAGCCAGCTTGCTTCAATATCTAGCTTATGGGAGTAATACACTATTTGTTCGGCTGTGAGGCTCCTTTTCCCATTCTCATGTTGGGAATAGGTAGATTTGGGAATTTGCATTTTATTGGCAAAGTCTAATGCAGTCTTATATCCAGCGGATTTTCGTGCAATTTTTAACCTTAGCCCAATTTCTTTATCTACATTAGCCATTTTAAATTCCTGAATGCAGGATGTATTGATTCATGATCCTCATATACTACATAAAAATAAAAATATTTCAATTTTTATTTAATATTATTGACATATTCCTCTAATTGAGGAAAATACATGATGTTTTTGTATTTAAAACTCAAAAACGGAAATTAAACTTGGATTAATAGTATTTTTTTCTCAAAAACAAAATAACGGATGTGACTATGGCTGCGATGGAGTTGTTGTGTCATTTGGTGGGGATCAACCTTTCCAAATTTTCAAGAGAAGAAACTTTGTTATTAGAAGCGGAACTTTTTGTACGTATTTGCGAGGAGCTGAAGGAAGTTTTTAGAAAACAACACAGGGATTACTTTCGTTTAATGAAATTTACTATAGAAAAGGAGAATATTATGCTTGAAGCTAATTTTGTACGTTTAATCATTAAAGATATTTTGGCAACGGAAGAATATAACCTGAAAGGTATCGCGTATTATACAGATACTCACGAAGATGTTGTTCAGGAGGTGATTGATGGACGTAACACCAATCCTTCTGCCACGCTACTTCGAAGAAGTATTGATTTGCATCGATTAGTTAGGCGTGATCTTTATCATTCAATTGTGAAAAAAATTGCTACTGAATATTTAGCGGTAGCTTAAAACAAAAACGTAGGAGTGGTTGCATTATCTATGAGATAGTATGTAATTCCCGATTGGTTTCTGTTGCTTACGTTCATCTACATCACGAATGCGCACATAATAAAAATTATTGGGAATTTGGGGGCTTAACTAAAAATGCACAAAAAGATTTAGCTAAGGTGCCTGACTTTATAAAAGATAAGTTACTATTGTGGATCGATGCTGTTGAGCGCTTGGGTATTAATGAAGTAAGAAAAACACCAGGATTTCATGATGAACCCTTGAAAGGAGACCGCAAAGGTCAACGATCCATACGATTAAACAAGGCTTACCGGGCAATTTATACAGAAGATCAGCGCAAGAGAGTGCATATTATTTCACTCACCTTACGCAGAATAAGCTTAAGTAGTGTCATGTATGGACTCTGCCCTGGATGCAAGAGGTATTTTCAATTTCTAGCAAAATAAAGGTTGAGATGC
>CAZAEO010000086.1:0-9006 GCA_964484285.1 uncultured Coxiellaceae bacterium
TCATCGTGCATTATTCGATGGGAGTGACGCTGCTTTTGCTGGTGAATCATGTTATCTGAGCGAGTATATTTGATATTTAGCCATTTTATGGAATTTATAACCTTGTATTTTAGCCAAAATTTAGATAAAATACATAGTTAATAAGGTGGAGTGAATGATGAATCGAGATATTGAAGAAGATCTTGTGTATTGGAAAAACCAAGAAAACCCGATGCCGCTATTATTAAGGGGTGCAAGACAGGTAGGGAAAACTTATATCGTCGAAAAGTTTGGGCGTGAGCATTTCGAACAGGTTGTTACCATTAATTTTGAGTTACAGCCAGAGATGATTCGTTGTTTTGAGAGCCTTGAACCGAGCGACATTTTGAATACCATTTTTTTGTTAACGCACAAAAAAATTGAACCCCAGAAAACATTATTATTTTTAGATGAAATTCAAGACTGTCCCAATGCCATTCGCGCTTTGCGTTATTTTAAGGAAAAATTGCCGCGACAGCACGTAATAGGTGCTGGTTCATTACTGGAATTTATTATAAACGATGCTGATTTTCGTATGCCTGTCGGGAGAGTTCAGTCACTTTATTTAAAACCACTTTCGTTTAAAGAATATTTAGTCGGTAGCGGTAATAAACCATTACGGGACTGGATAGAAGGCATTGATTTAAACACAGCTATTGATCAGGTTGTACATGAGCACTTACTTAAATTAGTGCGTGAATATATGGCATTAGGCGGTATGCCAGCTGTTTTGCAAAGTTATTTTGCTCATCATGATGTGGGTGAATGTATGAACATTCAAACGGCATTATTAAATACCTATAGACAGGATTTTGGGAAATATGCAAAAAAGATCGATCATCGATATTTACAACGGCTTTTTGAAAAAATACCAGGATTGGTAGGGGGCAATTTCAAGTATAGCAAAGTAGATCCTGATATGAGATCGCGTGATATTAAAGATGCTTTATATATGTTGCAAAATGCAGGACTTATTTATCCTATTTACAGCACGAGCGCTTCTGGTGTGCCGCTTGCAAGTTTGGTTAATGAAAAAAAAATCAAGATTTTATTTTTGGATACAGGTTTGATGACGCGAGCAGGAAAACTAGAAACAGAATTATTATTCAATCAAGACATTCTGTTGGTTAATCGCGGCATGTTGGCCGAGCAATTTGTAGGGCAAGAACTGCTGGCTTATGTATCACATTTTGAAGAAGCAAGTTTATATTTTTGGGCTAGAGAGCAACGTTCCAGCATGGCAGAGGTGGATTTTGTGGTGACAGTGGATGCAAAAATTATTCCTGTCGAAGTCAAAGCAGGGAGTACAGGTCGCTTAAAATCCATTAAGTTATTTATGGGAGAAAAAAAATCCCCGCTTGGTGTGCGTATTTCACAACAATCATTAAGTTATGTAGATAACATTTTATCATTGCCGCTTTATATGGTGGGAGAAATATCGAGAATCTGTCGTGAAGAAGAAATAACAAGGTTAAGATCACACCTTTAGAGACTCATAAAATGGTAAAAGCAAAAATTATCGGGAAAATTATTCTGAATGACAGCCAGATTAATAAATTGGCTGAATTGGGTGTTACTGATATCGCGAAAAGTAATCCAAATAACCGTGATGATGCTGCAGAAATAATTCGACGTATTGATGACGCTGAAGCAATTATTATAAACATTTCTACTTATATTTCTGAAGAAGTTATTCAGAATTGTCCAAAGTTACGATTTATTCAAACCTGGTCTACAGGTATTGATAATATTGATGTCAGGGCGGCAGAAAAAAGAAAAATTATTGTAAAAAACGTCCCTGGTTTTTCAACTGAATCTGTCGCAGAAAAAACGATTGGCCTTATGATATTTATTGCTAATCGATTACGAGAAGCTAATCTTGATGTTAAGGTGGGAAATTGGAATTATACAAAATTTCAAGGGATGGAATTAAATAGGAAGATTTTGTGTATTATTGGAAAAGGGAAAATTGGTACGCGTGTAGGTGAATTAGCAAGCGCCTTTGGCATGACTCCGGTTTTTGCAAATTCTAAAACTACGAAAGAGGAGTTAAGAAATAGGTTGTCTCAAGCTGATTTTATTTCTTTGCATTGTCCATACAATGAAAATACGCATCACTTGATTAGCACCTATGAATTTAATTCCATGAAAAAAGGTGTTTATTTTGTCAATAATGCCCGAGGCGGTATTGTCGATGAGGTTGCTTTTGCAAATGCGCTGGACTCCGGAATAATAGAAGCCGCGAGCATTGATGTTTTTGAACAAGAACCACCTAAGAAAGATAATGTTCTTTTAAATCATCCTAAAGTATTTGTAACGCCGCATTGCGCTTGGAATACAAAGGAAGCGGTTCAGAAGCTGACTGATGTGTGTATCGAAAATTTAACTGAATATTTTGTGCATTGTTCAACAGGTTAGTTCTTGAAGATACAAAACAAGACAAGAATAGTTAAACTGGATAAATTTAGCAATTTATTTTCCACCCGTTACACCAACCCCACATCTTTATCTTCACGTTTGCTTTGCTCTGCGATGATGCGATATTGGCGTTCGGTAATTTGGCCGCTGTTTAATTTTTCTTTTGCATCGACTTCAATAGGACAGCCGTGTTCTTTTACCATTTTGCGTACCATGGCGGTGATGTTAATGGGATCTGTATCCAGCAAGATATCGCGAACGTTTTCATCAAAGGCTAAATATTCGCGTAAGGCAACGCGTTTGCCATCGATAGTGGGCACAAGTCGCTGTGATACAACTAAGCGGATGGTTTCAATAATATCAATGGTGCGGCCTTGACGTTCATCGGGCGGAAAGGTAGTAACTAAACGACGCATGGTTTCGGCAACACCATTACTGTGCAAAGTGGTATACACAGGATGGCCTGTCATCGCGGCTTCCATGACTGCAGCAATGGTTTCAGGATCGCGCGCTTCACCGACCAGAATCAAGCGCGGTTTGCGACGCAAGGCATTACGAACACCTGCAGCAAAACTCGGTAAATGACGCGGAATTTCTGATTGGCTTACAATGCTTGACGTTTTTTCTACGCTGTCATAGACAAATTCAATCGGTGCTTCGTAGGTCAATACTTTGCGATGGCTTTCTACATTTTCCGCTATGTCACGAATGATGGCAGCAAGTAGCGTACTTTTACCAGAACCGGTTGCACCTGTGATGTACACGACACCTTGTTCGGGTGCAATTGCATCTAAAATAGGTTTAGGTAAATTCATCGTGGCTAATTTAGGCGGGTCGCTTGGAATGGTACGTGCAGTAATTTGTACTCCATCGTGGCCTTCCACTTGGCAGCCTGTGCCATTAATACGAAATCGATAACGGTCTGAACGATTAGGTCGGATTTCATAATGCGTATCTACATCTTTACCCGACATAATTTGTGCCATACCGTTTGGACCGTACATGGAATTGATAATTTCACCTAATTCAGTATTCGATAGACGGCGACGGGTTACTTTGCGTAATCGTCCGTAGATTTCTGCAAAAATAGGTTCGCCTGTTTGAAAGGTAATATCAGATGCGCCTAACTTGACGCAATAAATCAAAATTTCATTCACTGCCTCGATAGACAGTCGAATCGGTTCTTGCGGAAATAAAAATTCAGTCGTTGTCATCTTCTTTTACCACAATGGCTCGCCAATGATTGCTGTCTGTTTGAAGTTTAGGTAATTCAGTGATGCGTAATACCTGGTCGTTCACACGCATGTCTGAGCCGTCACCCGTTACGCCGAGTTCAGTTTTAGAAACATAAGGCGCACTAATCATTTTATGTTGTAATAAGTTACGATACAAAATCATGCCTTTGTAGTCACGTTTTAAACGCGCTAAATTTTGTTGAAAAATATTAAACGCTTGTTCGATACCTTTGTTCCAGCCTGTTTTGATGGCCTTGCGCCATACTTTACGTTCTTCTGCATTGCGAGGAAGCAGTACTTTATTGGGTAATTCAGGTTTATCGTAATTCATCCAGATGTATTCGCGCCAATTGGGCGGGGTTGTTGCAAAACGTGCCTGTTGAACAATAAGATATGTTTTGTCGGCAATGCGAATCGTGTTGGGATCAGCAAGATTTAAACTGTTATTGCCTTCGACGAGTACCGGCGGCAAGACGCCATGACTTAGCATCATGCCATTAAAGTTATAAATGGTTTCCAGATACCAGCGATCTTTTATGAGTCGCGCATTGATGGCTTGTGAACCCCAGGCAAGACCGCCTTGTGCGCCTAAGCTTAGAGCAGTATCTTCTAATGCTTTCGTACGAATTTGGCTGACTTCAAGCGCAGCAGGTGCTTTAGATACATCAGCCGACATGTTTTGCAAATCATCGAAATTCATGGGATCGATGTTTTGTTTATGGGGGGCGCAGGCAGTTAATAAATTTATTAATATAATGATTACAATCATGCCGTACTTTTTCATGTATCATCATTCCTGGTTCGTTAGTTCTTCGCATAACGCAATTCAATCACACGACTTTCTGGAAATACTACCACTGTTGCACGTCTTCCGCATTGGTAACCTATGTCCCTTAAGATATCTGCGATCATCCTATTTTTGTCATACACACTGACTAATATAGGGATGGCGGGAGGATTGCCTAATACGCGTACGCGATAGTGGGTAGCTTTTGCAATTTGTATAATAAGAGGTTCAACGGGCCCTGACCAATCCACGGAGGTTAACCCAGCCATGCCATAACTTGCAGGGTTTGGCGGCGGGTCTAATTGGGGCAGTGGTCGTGTGGCCTGTGCGGTTTCAGAGAGCCCGGAAATAGAACGGCTCACGGCGTACGAGGCTTCTGATAGCGATGACTCTGTGTTATCAAGAGGATTGGGCGGCGCAGGTCTTGATATACATGCGCAGAGGCTAAGGGGTAAAAATAACATAATGGCTGCAAGCTTGATATTCATAAACAGTCACATTCCCTGATAGTGCTTAGAGAATGATTGAAGCAAGAATGATGACATCATGTCAAGCTGCGAGTAGGATATTATAGGGATGAGAGGATAAATCGATGGCGCATTGGCGAGATTCGGCAAGAAATGTCAGGTTATGGTTCGTGGATTTTAGAGCCTGTTTCCCTCTGCTTATCTTGTTGTTCCACATTCGGCTTTGGACATTCATCATAGCCGTATTAGTAACCGTCTTTTTTGCTGGACTTGAACGATATGGTTTTTCAGTCGCAGTCTTTTCTCGTTGGTTGCGCTCATTCGTTGCAGGTCCAAGAAAAGTGGCTCAGCCATGGTGGAGGCGTTAATATGGATATGCCAGAACAAATAGGTAAAGTGGTCAGAATCATGGGCGCACGTTTTAGTTTAAATGGACGCCCTATGACAATTGATGAAGTATTTGCTCCTACAGGATTATTACCTGCTATTGCACGCCGCGCTGATCAATTATGTTCATTATGTTTAGGATATGGAATTGGTGTGACGTTTGAAGAGTCAGAAGGCGCAGTGCTTGGAGTGAAAGTGATTTTTGATGATATTACGCCCAATACGTTGCGTCTGTTATGCATGACAGATGTATTACATGAGCTGACTCAAGGAACTCCCCGAGGTGATATGACTGCACTGGATCAGTTGATGTATGATTAGGCAGCATTTCTTAATAGTTCTTTAATCTTTACTAAATTAAAATGATTCGAATCAAAAAATAAGACGAGGACTCTGTAAATGTCTCAACCCCGATTATTAATCAATACACCGAATGAACTTCTTATTGAAGCAGATCCTGGAAAGCCAGGTAACAAAGAACAAAGTAAACAAAAATCAGGACATGTTTGCACTTATTATGCAGAAAATTATATTCGTCATCGTTATGGAAAAAATGATGATGAAAAAAATGAAAATAAAGCAGAACGACAAATTGAAAAATTTCATTCTCAGGTAAGGAAAGACATAAGTTTGTCGGCAGATGTATTGTCTGAAGCGGAGGCTATTGTTAAAGAAGCATATAATGACGAGAAACAGATATTTAACTTTGTTCCAATGTATAAGATAATTAAAAAATTAAGCGATTCTTCACAGATTGATCTTAAAGAAAATCCTCATATGCCTGCTGCTATAGCTGAAATTAAAGACATAATGCAAAAAATTTTAAAAAAAGAAATAAATACTTTAGATAATGCTCTATTCTATTTGAGGGAAAAACATAATCAGAGAATCGACTTCGCATTGCCACCTGGAATATATCCGATGGATTTTCTGCTCTTTTAACGCAAATTAAAGAAAAGGGCCCTATGGTAGCTGTTGGTTATTTTGGGCAGTATTGTTATACAGAATCTCCAAAAGAGAAAAGATTAAATAATCAAACATTACGTTATTTTGATGAAAAATCATTTATTGAAGCAGTGCGAGCATCCTATGTTGCACATTGTATTGTGATAGCAGGAGGAAAGCAGGCTGCAGATAATCAGAAAATTATCTATTATCTAGATCCATTCGATGCCTATTCGAAAGAGAAGCACTGTTATTATGCGTTGGATTATAAGGTTTTTGTAAAAAGGTGTGCGAGCTTTTCAGGAATTGTCGATCAAAAATCGAATTATTTGCTTTATGGTCCAAGATATACTAATACTTTTTTTACGAAAAATCAAAATCAAGCGCTTGCATCTGCATCGTCGACATCGGATGAGAAACAACTTTCGTCAACATTAACGCCAACACAATGATGTGTTCTATTCATTCTCTGCTTTTGGTTCGCGCGAAAGCAAAAGCTGCATAGCGGCATGAGGCGTCAGATTTCCACGTAAAATTTCCCAAACGGTTTCCGTGATGGGCATTTCAATTTGATGAAGTTTTGCAAGTTGCACAATCAATTCAGCATTACGTTTGCCTTCCACGACTTGGCCAATGTCTCGTGCTGCCTCATCAGGATGTTTGTCTTGACCTAGCGCTATGCCAAATCGTCGATTGCGCGATTGATCATCTGTGCAGGTTAAAACTAAATCACCTAATCCTGTTAAACCCATCATCGTTTCAGCGTGTCCACCTAAAGCGATACCAAGCCGCATCAGCTCAGCTAATCCACGGGTAATGAGGGCGCTACGTGCGTTTGCGCCAAATGCCATACCATCTGAAATCCCAGTTGCGATGGCTAATACATTTTTCACTATCCCCCCAATCTCAACACCGATCATATCTGTACTGGAATACACGCGGAATACAGGGCTATTAAAACGTTGCACTACATCGTGAGTAAATGCAGATTCATTGCTTGCGGCAACTACCGCGGTTGGCAAACCGGCGGCTACTTCACGCGCGAAAGAAGGGCCCGATAATACCGCATAAGTGCGACACGTTGTTAACACTTCTTGTGCAACTTCATGCAGCAATTGGCCTGTTCTTGGATCTAATCCTTTAGTGACCCAGACAATACGTGTCTGTGAAGATAATAAGGGATTCAGCAAAGTCAACAGATCATGAAACGCAACGGATGGGACCGCAATCAGAATATCGCGTGTGTCAGATAGCGCGTCAGTTAAATTTGCCACGGGTTGTAAGTTGTCAGGAAAACGATAACCGGGCATATAGCGGTTATTCGTGCGCTCGGTTTGCATAGCAATCATTGCTGTATTATCAGGCGTCCACAAACGTACCGCTTGCCCTAAGCGTGATAGATAAAGAGCGAGTGCAGTTCCCCACGAGCCAGCGCCTAAAATAGCAATTGGCTCATCGCGGGTTTTATTAGTGAACTTTGCCTTCGGAGCTGTCACTTTCAGTTTTTCCACCTTGTTTTTCTTGGTCTTCCAAATGTTGTGCGTAAAGGGCATCAAAATTAACTGGAGCTAGAATCAGTTGTGGGAAACCACCACGCACTACCACATCAGAAATCACTTCGCGCGCATAGGGGAAAAGAATATTTGGACAAAAGCTGCCAAGCATTTGCCGCATTTGATCAGCGGGTACCCCTGTAATTTGAAATACACCGGCCAAATGCACCTCCACCACAAATGCAGATTTTTTACTGGTGGTAACAGCCGCTGTCACGGAAAGTACAACTTCATGCGCATTATCTTGAATGCGATTACTTTTGGTTTCCAAGTTTAATTGAACTTCAGGTTTCCAATCTTCAACGAAAGTATGGGGTGTGTTAGGCGCTTCAAAAGATAAATCTTTCACGTAGACACGTTGAATTTCAAAATGGGGTGTATTTGGAGTGTTTTGCGCAGAGTTTTGCATGGTTATTTTTCCTTATTGAGGTGTAATAGGCTATCTAGCTTTCCTGCTTTTTCGAGTGCGGAAAGATCATCAAAGCCGCCAATGGGCTGATCGTTGATAAAAATCTGCGGTACCGTACGATGGCCGCTGAGTCGTTCCATCGTGGCACGTTGACTGGCATCTAGATCAATGCGGATTTCCTGATAAGAAGCATTTTTTTTGTCTAACAAAAGCTTCGCCCAGTCGCAATAGGGGCAGTTATCTTTGGTATACATAATGATTTTAGCTGCCATGCTATTATCCTTTTACTACAGGCATTTCAGCATCGCGCCAAGCGCGTATACCACCCGACAGTATCTGTACATTAAATCCCTGTTGCATCAACGCAGTTGCTGCACGCGGAGAGTCAGTACCTGTCGCGCATACTAACACAATGGGTTGGGATTTGAATTTTTCGATTTTTTTCACTTGCTCTTTTAACGCGCTCAATGGAAGAGAAATGGCGCCCACGATATGACCAGACAAAAATGCTTCATAGCTACGTAGATCCACAACAATGGCTTTGTTATGATTAATCAAATGCGTTGTTTGGGCGGGGGAAATCCGGCTAGATCCACGTTTTATTTTGATAAACTCAAGAATAATCAAGAAAACCAAAATAGTGGCAAATGCTAACGACAGTGCCCAATGATGTTGAATAAATAATAAAATATCTTGCATAATTTCAATTGCCAAATGTAGGTTGAAGGGAGAGATTATCCTAAATTCGGCAGTTGTAACCGTAGCGAGAAGGGCTAATGTATTGAAG
>CAZAEO010000087.1:0-9004 GCA_964484285.1 uncultured Coxiellaceae bacterium
GTCAATTACTGGAAGTACATGATGCATTGTATGCGGCGCGTTGTGCAGTGGATCCTGATTTCACAGATAAAACATGGCGGCCTTCACTGCCAGGCGACAAAATTCCTCTGCGTGAAGCAAGGCCGCTTGCTGGAGAGTTGTCGGGACTCATGTGGCCGCCACTTGCACGACAAGTTTTTCCACGAGATTCAGTCAATATAGACTTGCGTACTCTTCGTGTGGGCGATCGAATTTATACACCGCTGTTCATTGATTTATTTCCGCAAGAACTCAAGTCATTTATGGTGCTGTTTTCGCGTACGTTGCCGACGCAAGTTCCGTGGCGAATATCCTTTTTGATTGAAAGTGGTGGCATAGCAACCATACGATTTAAATCGATGATGGCTGCTATTTTAAGCTGGACTTCTGCACATAATAGTTTAGTGCATGATGCAGCAAAATTATTAGCGAACATTGAAACCAATACGGATGATGCAGTAGTCAAATTACAAGTGAGTCTCGCAACGTGGGCACCGGAGGGCAATATTCGTTTATTAAGAACACGTGCGGCAGAGCTCGCAAAAGCAGTCGAAGGCTGGGGAACCTGCGAAGTGTCCGAAGTATCAGGCGATGTATTTGCAGGAGTGGCTTCTTCTCTTCTCGCATTTAATGCAAACAGTGTTGCAACCCCGTCTGTTGCACCGTTATCGGATGTTGTGTACATGTTACCTTTTACTCGACCGGCATCGGCTTGGCAGTTTGGTGCAGTGTTATTACGTTCTCCTGATGGAAAACCATGGCCGTATCAACCAGGATCTGCGCAACAAACCACCTGGATTGATTTGATGTATGCGCGACCGGGTTCAGGTAAATCAGTTTTGTCTAATTCAATCAATCTTGCATTGTGCTTATCGGGTGGCATTCAGCGGTTACCGCGTATTGCTATTATTGATGTGGGTCCCTCGAGTAGCGGATTAATTTCATTATTAAAAGAAGCATTACCTGCTGAACTTAAACACTTAGTCGCTTATCACCGTTTACGTATGACGCCTGACTATGCGATTAATCCATTTGATACGCAATTAGGTTGCCGTTATCCGACAGCACAAGAACGTGGTTTTCTAGTGAATTTTATTACGTTGCTTGCAACACCATTAGGTGCAGAGCGTCCTTATGATGGTGTCTCTGATATGGCGGGTTTAGTGGTTGATGAAATTTATAAATATCTTGCAGATGATAGCAAGCCGCATTTATATACGAAAGGCATAGAACCACTGGTAGATGATATTCTCAGTGAAATTGGTTTTGTGCTGGATGAACATACGACATGGTGGGAAGTAACGGATGCATTGTTTTTAGCAAATTTTCATCACGAAGCGATGTTGGCGCAACGTTATGCGGCGCCCTTGTTGCCGGATATTGCAGCCATTTGCCGTACTCAAGTCATTGAAGATTTGTATGGCCAGGTGAAAGCGCCGACGGGTGAGCCGCTGATTCAGGCATTTGGCCGCATGATTTCCAGTGCAGTGCGTGAATATCCCATTTTATCTGGCATTACTAAATTTGATATTGGTGATGCGCGCGTTGTGTCACTCGATCTGGATGAGGTAGCAAAAAGTGGTGGCGATGCGGCTGATCGTCAAACTGCGGTGATGTATATGTTAGCGCGTTATGTATTAGCGCGGCATTATTATTTGACTGAAGATGTGTTGAGTGATTTTCCTGACGCGTATCGTGAATATCATCGAATCAGAATTGGTGAAATTCGCGAAGATCCTAAGCGCATTGTGTATGATGAATTTCATCGCACATCAAAAGCACGTGCTGTACGTGAGCAGGTGATATTGGACATGCGTGAAGGTCGTAAATGGAATGTGCAAATTGCGCTGATTTCACAATCACTCGAAGATTTTGATCCTGTGATGGTGGAATTTGGCACGTCTATTTTTATTATGGATGCAGGGCCTGAACAAGCTATTAAACGTTCAACAGAAGTGTTTGGTTTATCAGAAACAGCGCGTGTTGCATTGAAAACCCGTGTGCATGGTCCTCGTGAAGGGGGTGCAACTTTCTTGGCGCAGTTCGCCACGAAATCAGGTATCAATACGCAGTTATTGACGAGTACCTTAGGCCCAGTTGAGTTATGGGCATTTAGTACGACCGCGGAGGATGCGCGTACGCGTAATAAATTGTATCAAAAAATTGGCCCAGCGGAAGCGCGTCGTGTGCTTGCCAATTTATTTCCATCCGGTTCAGTCAAATCCATGATTGAAAACCGACTGGCTGTATTGAAAGAGCAGAAAGGGATGATTGAAGAAGCAGCAGAGCTAGGCATTATCGATCAATTAGTCGATGAAATTCTGAATGCTTATTCAAAAAATCCAGATGTGAAGAGTTTATCGCAGTAACAGATTACTACTCCACCAACTCTTGCGGCAATTCAAAACGTGTCAGGTTCAGCGGTAAAAATGGATTCATGTGGCCTTGGGTCAGCAGCAAATATTTTGCTGAATGTCCATTGACAGTAAAGGTTAAGGATAATTCCTTACGTGAATTAATGTTTTGCGTTGCACTATTAACCAACTTAAACCAACCCCAATCACCTTTAAACGTATTGCTATTGAGTTGATTGCTTTGTGAAACAAAATGCATCGTTGTAGCATGTTGTGCTTGATTGCCAGGCCAAGCCAGTGTGTGTGGGGTGCGTTCAGCGTTTTTAACATAGGTAACTTGCTGGCCATTGATATTAAGAGTAAAACTTTTTGTGCCAGGTGCAAGCATAATGGGTCGTAACGCAAATTCAACGGATAGCTTATTATCTTCGTTCGGGAAAAATGCATGTTGAATTTGTGCAGCATGCTGAAATTGTTTTAATACATTATTAGATAGCGGGATACGTTGGTCATCGATTGATTTCCATGTCCACTGAGCGGCTGTATCGTTCACAAAAGATTTTAAATAAGTTTGATAAAATGTTGCGAGCGTGCCGTGATGCCCTAAGAATCGTGTCAATTGTTGTAAATTAACTTCCTGGACACTCGTTGGATTAAAAGGATAATGATTTAGAATGTGTGCATTATAAGTGGGTACGATATCTGTTTGCCATGCATTTTCAACATGTTCTGCTGCTTCTTGTAATACAAATTTCCAACTTTCGTTTGCAATCGTATTCAGCCAAGTTTTGAGTGGTTCAGGACTTTGCATCGCTAATTGACGTGTCGCTGTAATGGGATTGTTTGTTGGATTTTGTACGCGTTCGCTAGCCGCGGTAAAGGCTGCTTTGTTTACGTTGGTAGTGGCCAAAATAGTTTGTAAATAAGCGTGGAGCTGATTCAAGTTGACAAATATGTCATATAACGAATTTTGTTGGTTGTTATCATTGTGTGCAAGCAGATTGTTTAATGCTCGAATTTTTGGGCTGGCTGTCTGAATCATTGGAAAAGACGTATTTTGTTGAATGGTTTGTAATAACTGTAAAAGAGGCGAATTATTGCTTGTTAGAGTTTGAATCATTTCATCCGTTTGCAACAGATTTTTTGGAGTGTAAGGTTGGATATTTGCAAGTTGACTTTCCCAAATATCGACATAGTTAGCAAGATATTGATTGTGCAATTGAGTTATTAGCGATTCAGTAGAAGATTGGTTTGCGGAAGGAATGATTTCTCCTAAAACCCAATTACCTTTGAGCGCTTCATTCGCTGCTTGAGCTATTTCTTCAGTGGTGATTTTTTGAAAATTATTCGCAATAAACATATTGGGAATTTGATTAGCGACCGTTTTGCTAACAAAAATAGGTGGATTTCCAAAATTCGTTCCAAGACCAATTGAGCTGTCAGTATTATTTGTTCCCATGTTTTTTAAAATAATCAAACCCAACTCGTTGCTAGGTAAATTAATTAACTGTTTGCGAACCTGATTAATAAGATTCTGATCCAAATTCATTGCGGGAAAAGTGTTGCTAAAAGCGATGCGAATGTGATTAGTTAATTGGTTCATTGCGCGTTTATTCAGAGGAATAGCAATGATTTTATTCGCGGTGTTAGCTATAAAAGTCGCCTGTCGATTTTCAGTGTTAGCTAACATTAAATAAGTTTTTAATGCGTTATACACGGGCACAGGGTTTTTATTGCTTGCTGTGCTTAAATATTTTTCCAACGCATTTTTTACTTCAGGAATCACAATGGTTTGGAGTGCTTGGTGATAAACAGCATTCGCTGTTTCTTGTGATTTGTGCGAGTAAAAAGAAAGCAGGTTTTTAAGTTGCGACAAGGGACGATGTGTTTCTGCAGCTTGTTGTAATGCATTTAATAAGGGCAATGCTTTTGTTAGTCGATTATTTTCTTGATTGGGTTGTTGTATGTAAAATTGATAACGTGCTAAGTCGTTTTGAATAGAATAGGCTTGTTGTACGCCGTGTTGAAAATCATGCCCAAGTAATAATGCGGCAGCAATAATGACACTAATAGATGTGGCGTAAATGGCGCGATCTTGCCAGGAATAATCCTTGTGAGTAGTAAAACGATAATCAACGGAGTGCAAAAGATTTTGTAAAATGAGTTGTTTGATAAAATAAACTCGGTTAGGCATAAGAGGGGCACGCATGATTTGCATAGCTTGATGCGTTAAGCTGTTAACGATATTGGGTAAATAATTTGTCGCTTCCTCACTGTTCATTTGTGTGGCGCTGGTAAGATAAATACCTTGCAAACATAAATCAGGTATCAGCAGTCCTTTTAAAATATTCGCAATGCTTTCTTTCAGACGTTCAACGTGTAATGGAAAATCTTTAATATAAGGGCGCATAGTGGAATTACGTTCTTGATGCAAGCGCCAGATCAATTGTTTATTAAGACGTTTGATTAATGCATTAAAGCGATGGATAAATACATCAAGTAATTTTTCTTGCGGCTGTAAAGCAGGTAAAGTAATTCCCCATGATTGAGATAATTCATCGCCGCCACTTTCACTAAAAAATTCCGCAAAACCAGGTAACAAATCACATTTTGTAATGACAAGATGAAACGGTAAATGTGGGCCAAACTTGGCACGTAATTCGAGAATTTGTTTTTTTAAATCTTGAATCAAAATGCTTCTTTCTTGACGAGTTGGTTTTTTCATTAATTCTGGTAAATGTAGCGCGATCACTATGCCGTTTAATTGTTCCTTGCAAGGAGCAGCATGGATCAGATTAAGCAATGTGTTCCAAAGAAAGCTTGCTGTGGAGGGTTGGTTTTTAGGGGTGGGTTTTTTGCGTGTTGCAAAATAAAACCCAGGGACATCTACCATGACGAGATCGCGGGTTACCCACCAATCGCATGCATCGGAAGAGGGAATAGCAGATCCCTGTTTAACTTGTTTCGATAAGATAAAATTAATATTTGAATTGGCGAGTAATGTAGTTTTGCCCGCATTAGCAGGACCAATTAATAAATACCAGGGAAGTTTAGCCAAGCTGAGATTTGTCCCATGTTTATTAATAATGGTTTTTTTTAAAAAATCGAGCGCCCCTTGAAAGCGACCTTGCAGGTTTTGCAAATTTTTTATGGTTTCTGATGAATAGGCAGCTGTGTTTTCTACGTTTTGTGGCGCTGTATCTAGAAGAATAAATTTTAATAACCATAACAAGAAAATCGCAACAATAATGTAAAGTCGTTTTTCCGGTTGGATGAGTGGCGTATGATTTGCTATCGCAAGTAATGGACCAATATACCAAATGGCTAACGATAATGTGATGAAAATCATTAAAGGAATAATTTGTTTTTTATAAATGGTCGGTATCATAGGTTTCATAAAGTATGGATTTTCCAATATGCATTAATTCTTGATAGGCTTGACTTGAAATGGTGTCGAGTAAATAGCTTAACCCAATAAAAAGTGCCAACATGATGCTAGCAGTAGTTAATATGACGAATCCAATAGAGAGTTTTTTCTTGGCCGGAGGTTTTGCGATAATGCTTCCTTTCATGGGGAAAGGCGACAGTGTTTTGCTGAAATCGCCATGATGGGCGCGAATCCGCTTATAGAGTGCGTTGGCGATTTGTTCAAGTTGATTATTACTAAATTCTGTTCGGCGATAACTTCCTTTAAATCCTAGACTCAAGCAGATATACATAAATTCCATTAGATCAATATAAAGATTCGGATCTTTAATCAAACGCTCAAGGATAATAAAAAATCGTTCTTGCTGCGAGGCGTCTTGATTGAAGGCAACTAATAAACTGTAATTGTCCCATTGTTCTTGTGCGCCCCAGGATGTGTTAGTGATAACGTCATCTAATGTTGCACATAAAGCATAGCGACTGACAAGAATGTATTCTGAACTGTATGCATGTGATTTTGCTACATCTTGAAAAGTATTGATTTCAGCGATCAGTTCTTTATGTAATTTGTTTAAATGACGATATGATTTGATTTGTTTTAATTTACCAATAATAGAGAAAAGATAGGCTGCAGCATCAACTAAAGGATTTAATCCTGATTTAGGATGGTGGGAAATAAATTTACTGCGCGTTAGCAATTGGCTGGCAGGTTCAAGCGTAGAAGGCATGATGGATGCTTTCTCATCCTGTGGGTCGATCATTTTAGGGGTGACGTGATTTAATGGAGTTTTGTCACCAGCAACCTGCTCACTACTGCTCTGTATCATCTCTGATAGCTTCCCTTAGTTTGGAAGTATTATATCAGCCTTAATGATGAAAATATAATGGTAACAGTGTTGCTCTCTTGTGAATGAGGAGAACAAAAAAATCCCGCCGAAGCGGGATTATTATCTTAAGTTACAATGTGTGTGACGTTAATCCAACATACCATAAATTTTTAATTTCTTGCGCAATGTACCGCGGCTTAAACCTAGCAGGATTGCTGCACGAGATTGATTTTCTTTCGTGTATTCCATCACTGCTTCAAGCAAAGGTACTTCAACTTCTGCAAGTACAAGCTCATAAAGATTGTTAGGTGCTTGGCCTTTCAGTTGCGTGAAATAGTTTTCAAGAGCTTGCCTAACGCTGTCATGCAGCGGTTGGTTCTTGTGGGCAACAGTAAAAGGGGATGCTGCCTTTTGCTTTGTATCTGCGGTTTCTCCATTAGTATTCATAGCCATGGTTATCTCTCAAATCAAATAATTCCAATTAAGATTTAAAATCTCTTCCCAAAAAAACAATTATACACTATTGATCGTACTTCGATCAAATAGTGCGTTAAGGTTTATTTTGCATTAAGTTGGATTAACTGAAAAGGAAAATTTTTGGTCCATCCCGCTAAAAGGCTCCCTGTTTGCCATGAGTGCGGGAGAGGTTTTTAAGCATACCCATTCATCTTTACGGGCAAATTCTGCAAGAGTAAACCAAGGCTGATAGGTTTCTTTAATGAAATCAATCTGTTCAAGCAATATGCCTGATAGGAGAAGGTGGCTGTGAGTATGGGTTATTGCAGCAAAAGGCGGCGCAAGGTTTATAAGTCTAGCCATTGTTCGAGGTAGTGAATATTGACTAGACCCCGTTGGAACGTATTGCCGCGCAAGATATCTTGATGCAAGGGTAAATTGGTTTTAATGCCGTCGATAACGGTTTCTTCTAACGCATTGCGCATTTTAGCAAGCGCAATTTCTCGATTTTCGCCATGCGCAATGATTTTCGCAATTAACGAATCATAATAAGGAGGAACAATATAGCTGCTATAAATATGTGAATCGAGTCTTATCCCTGGGCCACCGGGTGCATGAAAATGCTGAATAGTGCCAGGGCAAGGCATGAAAGAGCGAGGGTCTTCCGCATTAATTCGACACTCAATAGCATGGCCTTTTATTTTAACGTCAGCTTGGGTAAAGGAAAGTTTGTGTCCTGCGGCAATACGAAGTTGTTCTTTCACAATATCAATACCGGTTATCATCTCGGTAACAGGATGTTCTACTTGAATACGAGTATTCATTTCGATGAAATAAAATGCTTTGTTTTCATAGAGAAATTCAAAGGTTCCAGCGCCACGATACTTCATATCACGACACGCTTTTGCACATCGTTCACCCATTGTTGTGCGTTGTTCTGCCGTGATTCCAGGCGCAGGTGCTTCTTCAATAATTTTTTGATGACGTCGCTGGATTGAGCAATCACGTTCGCCAAGGTGAATCGCATTTCCTTCCCCATCACCCATCACTTGGATTTCAATGTGACGTGGATTTTGTAAATATTTTTCCATATAGACTTTATCATTATTAAATGCTGCGCGTGCTTCAGTACGCGTCATCGCAATCGCATTTAATAAATGAGATTCTGTATGTACAACGCGCATGCCGCGTCCGCCACCGCCACCTGCCGCTTTGATAATGACAGGATAACCAATTTCTCGCGCGGTCTTGATGGTTGCTGCATCATCAAGGCCGATAGATTCATTTGACCCTGGAACACAGGGAATGCCTAACTGCCGCATTGCTTGAATAGCGGCTACTTTATCACCCATTTGGCGAATATTATTTGGATGCGGTCCAATAAAAATAAAACCGCTTTTTTCGACTTGTTCAGCAAAATCAGCATTTTCTGCGAGAAATCCGTAACCCGGATGGATGGCGATTGCATCGGTAATTTCTGCTGCGCTAATGATAGCTGGAATACTCAGGTAGCTTTCTGCAGCAGGTGGCGGGCCAATGCAGACAGATTCATCGGCAAGTCGCACATGCATCAATTCACGATCTGCTGTGGAATGCACTGCTACGGTTTTAATACCTAATTCTTTGCAAGCACGTAAAATGCGAAGGGCAATTTCTCCGCGATTAGCAATAACAATTTTGTTTAACATGTGTTCTTTCATTCCCTGTTTATTCAATCACAATGAGAGGTTGATTAAATTCGACCGGAGCGCCATTTTCGACAAGGATGGCGGCAATAGCGCCAGCTTTATCCGCTTCGATTTGATTGAACATTTTCATTGCTTCAATTAAACAAAGAATATCGCCGGGTTTGACAGATTGCCCAACCTGAATAAAGGGCTTTGCTCCGGGTGACGGGGCAAGATACACTGTCCCTACCATGGG
>CAZAEO010000088.1:0-8968 GCA_964484285.1 uncultured Coxiellaceae bacterium
TGTCAGATTTTAACGGTGCAGAAGATTATTTTAAAACTGGCAACATTGTGGCTGCTAATCCAAAAATTTTAAAATTGTTACTAAAACATCTTCAGTAACGAGTATTAGAAAGTCGGCTTCCTACTAGCCCAGGGCTGCGCCTCTTCCAATTGTGCAGCAAGTTGCAAAAGAGTTGCCTCCTCGCCAAACCGACCCGCAAACTGTATCCCGATGGGCAAGCCTTTGCTGTCCCAAAAAAGCGGCACTGACATCGCTGGTTGTCCAGTCATGTTAAATAACGGCGTGAACGGAGTAAGCGCAAATTGCTTCTCTGCCATAGGCTTAATTAATTTACGTAACAAAGGTCCATAAGGAACGCGACGCAAGAGTTCCAATATATTTTTTTCGAAATGATCGGGTTGAGACGCCCCAATCAAAGGTGGTGGAGCTGGCATTGTGGGTGTTAGCAAAATATCGTAATGTAAAAAAAACTCTGCTATCTGACGACTCAACAGATCCAACACATGACTTGCCCAGGCAAAATCTTTTGCACTGAAATGTTCTCCCACGACGCACAATACTGCCGTTGTTGTTTCAAGACGGGCGTAACTTGCTTTTTGTCCCATGACATCAGCCAACATTTTTATCGTTGCCGCAACATCTGCTGCGATGATAATGGTATAAGCCAATAACATAGTTTCTTGATCAATCGCAGGTAATGTAGGCCTCTCGACATGATGTCCTAACGTTTCGCAAAGCGCTGCTGCCTGACTGATAGCCGTTTTATATTCTGCATGCACTTTACCAGAGAAAAAAGGTTGCTCGCTTACCGCAATACGTAATGTAGATGATGGCTCTGTTAGACACCTTAAAAAACTTTGTTTGGGCAATGGTAAAGAAATGGGTGACCCTAATTCTGGACCCGCTAACACATCCAGCATCGCTGCACTATCACGCACTGAGCGGGTAATGACATGCTCAACTACCATTCCCTGCCAAATCCGCATCACATCAGGGCCCGTGGGGGTTCTGCCGCGTGATAATTTCAGTCCAAATGTTCCACAGTAAGCTGCTGGAATACGTATGGATCCTCCTCCATCGCCACCATGTGCCATAGGCACCATACGTGCAGCAACAGCTGCCGCTGAACCACCACTTGACCCTCCCGTTGTTCTCGTGACATCCCAGGGATTACACGTTGGGCCAAATGCTTTTGGCTCTGTCACAGCACTTAAACCAAATTCTGGTAGATTGGTTTTTCCTAAAATAATCAAGCCCGCACATTTCATGCGACGCACTAATTCTGAATCATGAGGCGAAACCCATCCTTCTGCAAAACGACTGCCAAATTGCATAGGCACGCCGGCACAATCTGCCAATAAATCTTTTAATAAAAAAGGAACACCTTGGAAAAGACCTTCAGGCAGAGATTGCTGGCTTGCTGCTTTCGCTTGATCATATAGTTTATAAATCACTGCATTGAGTTTTGGATTAAGTGATTCTATGCGCTCAATTGCAGCGATCACTAATTCCTGAGCTGAAATAACACCACTCTTAACTAAATTAGCTAACCCAAGACCATCAAATGATTCATATTCAGTAAATGTTGGCATAGTCCATTACCATTTCTTTGCTTTCCAACTGTTATGCGCCGCACTTACGGCCTATCATCCAACACTTCTTTAGCAGGCGGCAATAAATTTTGTCGAGTGACGCCCAATACAAGTGATAAGGATCCTGCCACATAAATTGAAGAATACGTTCCAACTACAATACCAATAATTAATGCTAATGCAAAACCATGCAGCATGCTGCCGCCTAGGAAAAATAAAGCCAATACAACAATAAGCGTTAATACGGATGTCATGATCGTACGGGACAATGTTTGATTCGTTGCTTGATTCACGACTTCTAATGAAGTTGCTTTACGTAATTTGCGAAAATTTTCGCGTACACGATCAAAAATCACAATCGTATCATTCAGCGAATAACCAATTACCGTTAATATCGCAGCCAACACAATCAAATTAAATTCTAAATGTAAAAAAGAAAACACGCCCAGAATTAATATGGGATCATGAATCAATGCAACCGTAGAACCCACAGCAAAACGAAAATCAAAACGCAATGCGATATAAATCATCGTACCTAATAAAGCAACAACAATGGCTAATGCACCTTTAGTCGCCAATTCTTGTCCCACCTGGGGGCCAATGAAGTCAACCTGCTGAATTTTTGCATCAGGCAACGCTGCCGTCACTTGGTTCAATGTAGTATCTTTTTCATTGTCGCTTGCATTTTTTTTAGGAGCTAAGCTCACTAAGACATCTTTTGATGTGCCATAACTTTTCACTTCTGCTTCTTTAAATCCAGCACGTTGCAAACTGTCACGAATTTGATTCAAATCAGCCGCATGAGGAAAGCTCAATTGAATTTGTGTCCCACCCGTAAAATCCAAACCCCAATTTAATCCATTGATGATAAGAGACGTAATTGAAAAAATACATAAAACAATAGACACAACCGCAGCCCATTTACGCTGCGCCATAAAATCAATTGTCGTGTTAGGTTTAAAAAATTCCATGTATGATGCCCCTCTTCTTGTTATATCCCGATCGAAATTTTCTTCACCGGTCTACCACCATATATCCCATTCACTACTGCACGAGTACCCGTAATTGCAGTAAACATGGAGGTAATCAAACCAATCGTCAAGGTGACAGCAAAGCTTTTCACTGTACCTGAACCTAAACTAAACAATACAACCGCTACAATCAACGTTGTGACATTGGCATCGACAATAGTCATAAAGGCACGCTCGTATCCCGCGTGAATGCTTGCTTGTACGCCTACACCATTACGTAATTCTTCACGGATACGTTCGAAAATTAATACATTCGCATCAACCGCCATGCCCATCGTCAATACAATACCCGCAATACCAGGCAAGGTCACCGTGGCGCCCAAAAGTGACAATATCGCAACAATCAGCACTAAATTCATCGTCAGAGCAAGATCGGCAATCAACCCCATCACACCATAATAAAGCACCATGAAGAGCACAACCAACGCAAAACCCACTTCAACGGATAACACACCCATATGAATGTTTTGTTTCCCAAGGCTCGGGCCCACTTGACGTTCTTCAATTGGGGTAATGGGCGCAGGTAATGCCCCCGCACGTAATAGTAAAGCAAGTGTGCGTGCTTCATCTTGACTGGACAATCCCGTAATTTGAAAGCTATTACCTAACGCACTCTGAATAGTGGCCACACTAATCACTTTACGCAACGTTTGGTAATTTATTACTTTTTGGCCGTTCTGATCTTTCACTTGCGATTTTACTTCGACATATAAAACAGCCATGGGTTTGCCGATATTTTCTGCGGTTGTTCTAGTGAACAAACCTTCACCCCCACCGCCTAACCGCACATTCACCGACGATCGGCCATCTTCACCGACCCCTGATGTTGCGCTGGTGATCGAGGAACCACGCAAAATAATTTCATTTTTTAACAGCACAAACTGTCCATTATAGGGATAAGCTTTCGTATCAGATGGGATAATACCTTGCGCATCATGCTCACTATCAACCATATGAAATTCTAACGTTGCGGTTTTGCCTAAAATATTTTGTGCCTCCGCCATGTCTTGAATACCAGGCAAATCCACGGCAACACGTGTTGCACCTTGTTGTTGCACAATCGCTTCTGACACACCGAGCTCATTCACCCGGTTTCGCAACGTATTCATAGCCTGCTCAAGCGTATCTTGGCGTGCTTGCTGTAATGTTTGTGGCGATAGCACACCTTGCAAAATCAAACGATTGTTTGCGGTATTTTTCGTCCAGGTAAATTCTTGAAAACGCTGCGAAAGAAAACGATACGCATCGTCTAACGCATCTGTTGTGCGAAATGCTACTTCAATACCATTTGCACCTTGACGAGTAATACCCGCATAACGAATACGCTCATTCCGTAATTCTTGGCCAATCGTACCTAAATCGCCTTCTATACGTTGTTTGATGACTGAATCCACATCAACTTGTAATAAGAAATGCACGCCACCACGCAAATCAAGCCCCAGCTTCATTGGCATTGCACCTATTGCACGTAACCAATTCGGTGTTGCAGGTGCAAGATTTAACGCAACAATATAGTCATCACCTAACGTTTGTTGCATCAATTCTTTTGCTTTAAATTGCACATCTGTTGAAGCAAAACGTAACAATAAACTATGGTTTTCGCGTTGCAATTGCTTATAGTTGATGTGTGCAGTCTGTAATGTTTGTTCAATTGTATTTATCGTACTTTGATCTAACACAATAGTTGCATTAGCAGATGAGATTTGTACTGCAGGATCTTCTACATACAGATTAGGCAACGCGTATAAAAACGCAATAAGAATAACGCCTGCCACCAAGACATTTTTCCACCAGGGATAGCGATTAAACACCATATGTTTTTTCCGTGTGTTATTGTGACGAAATCGACTTTAAGGTGCCTTTAGGCAGAGCACTCACAATAGAGGATTTTTGCAAAGTAATCGTGACATTATCTGCGAGTGATAATACCACATAATTATCATGCACTTTAGTAATAGTGCCCAACATACCGCCTGCCGTGACGACCTCGTCTCCCTTGGCTAAAGAACCCAGTAACGCTTTTTGTTCTTTTGCGCGCTTGCTCTGCGGTCGCCATATTGCGAAATACATAAATAAGATTAATACAGCCATCATAATAAAGAACGAAAAACTGCTTTGTTGAGCAGCCACAGAGGGGGTATCAGCGTGCGCTGTGGGAACTAAAAAATCTACAATATTATCAATTAATTGCATAATCCTTCCTTTGTCGACTCAATAAACCATCATGCCAGTCGCTTAATTTAACCTGATTATCCTAGAAGCGCAAACCTTTGATACATATAAAGTTATATTTGTATTAATAATACCCTAAGATTATTGGTTTAAAATAATCCACCACACAAAAACCGAGGATAAAGGGCAATGCTTAGAAACGAGCCATTAACATTACAGCAATTCCTTCCGAATCCTGATTATGATCCGAGGATATTGTTAGCTATGGCCAAAAGCATAGTAGAACAATATGAGAAAAATAACACGTTAGTAGAGCTGCGTATGGAAACAATCAGCGTCAACCTAAACAATCCGCCTATAGTCACCTTGCAAATCAACCCAGCACAGAAAAATTCATTGCAGAAACAAACAGAGTTATTGGATTTGTTGCGAAATATCCTAAGTTGTAATGTTTTGATATGGAATAATATATCTTTTAATAATAATCCCACATTAAAAGAAGATGTTTTCTTAAGAGCAATTAAAAATTCTTTCGTAGGATATGAAGCCACTATAAATGCAGAAGAAAGAAGAACGCAATACAAAAAGCAAGTCGAACAACGCATCAGAGATCATCATCAACGATTTCTTTTTGGCAATCAAAATCAAAATAAAGAAGAGAATGAGGAGAATGATGATAAAAACGATACATTCTCTATTGCTGCTACTACCGAGGAAAATGATGAGTTTACTCGATCTATTTCTACCACTACACTACTCAATACTAAGCGCGCAAGTTTGAGTAGCACCTATTCCCTTCTATCTCATCAAGAAGATGAAAAAATCGCAGCACTCCAACAACAAATAGAAGCACTTCAGCAAACAGTTAGTCAACAACAGCAACTCATAAAAGTACTGAGAGCAAATAACCAAGCGAATACTCAGATGACAGATACAGAATGGAGTATATTATTGAGTAAATTTAGGATCGCACTTCAACAAGACGAAGATCTTGCATTCCTCCAAAAAACAGCCTGGAAAATAGCATTTGTTTCTTAAGATTATGTTAATCTTCGACACATACTATCTAGAGTTTACGTTATTTCATGAAACTTTTGCAGAGCATAAGATATGCCACATATGAACCCACTGATCACTGCAAACTATTATCAATTTGCACAAAATCTTGATCCCACTGCACCCTTATATTATTCGCTCGATAAAGAAGAGAAAGAAAATATAACCATTCAGCCAACCTGTTATTCGATTGAACAAAATCAAGAACTTGAACAAAAAGAAAATAATAATGAAACCAGAATATCTACCACAAGCTATACAGGCAAGAATGGCAACTTCTTGCGAATTACGAACGTAGCCAGCTTTGTTCCTGAAACAGATGCTGCATTGGTGCTTGGATGGCAAGATTATCGTTTAGCACAACGGCTTGGTATCACTCAACAAATTGACCAAACCCTCACAGCCAAAACAATTGGATTAATAGGTGATTACCGCTTTAAAGTATTAAAAGACCAAGAACAATATATATTTCGTACTGACCTCTTCCATCATAAAGAAATCATTTGTCAACATGCCTGTGATCAATTAGAAGCTCTGCAAAAAATAGAATGTGCATTTGGGCAAAATTATGCAGAAGTAAAAGCTGCCATTAAAAACTATAAAAACGCATTACAAAATCTGCTTGATATATCAGCAAAAAAAATGGGTGAACAAGCGCCTAACAGAATAATAACCCGCAATTACCTTGCTTTAGGCGATGATATACATGCATTAGACAAATTAGAACAAGAAATAACTCGACTTGAAGAAAATAATCCGGATGCACCTTATCATCCCATTTATGGCCTTGAACTCACAAAATTCCCACTTGAACAATTTGTCCGATCACAAACGAATCAAATTATTGATCGTGCCAAATTTGAAAATGAATTAATTACGATTGCTAATGGAGACAGCTTGTTTCGAGGTGTGCTCGAAGAGCAATTAGGAAAAGCTGAAAAACTCTGTACACGTTTTCACTTTCATCAAAACAAATTGATTAAGCCAGAACATCAAGGTGATTACAGTCATCGTCCCGCTAAAAAAATCACCCTGTTGTCTTCGCATGCGACAGGAAATAGCCGTGAACATTTACGAAAATTCTTACTGGTTTCCAGTTATATTCTGCATTACGATGAAAAGCATGATCCATTTAATGAATCGGATAAACAATTCGCTATCAAAAAAACTCGCGGCTGGACACGCTTATTTCGTAAAGAAAAAACAGATCGCCGCATTTTCCGAACTTATGACAAACTACGACAACTGGCAGCAAAAGCCAATATTTCTCGATTAAAAATAGCAGCAGAAGATATGTGGAACCTAGGTGATTTAATCTACCGAGGAGTATCGAAAGCAATCAGAGGAGTATTGAGCACGTTCGGACATGAATTTTATAAAATTGGTGCTGATTTTATCGTAACGACACCGCCAGCTCCTGACCCGTTAACAGAACATCTTGTACAATCAGAAGTAGCACAGTCCAAAAACCAAAAGCTGCAGCTGAATGACAATGAATTTAGATTCATAATTGATGAAAATTGGCAAACATGGCCAGAGCGGAAAAAAATTGTCTACATTATTGAGACTATCGTCAAAGCACAGCAAAAAACAAACATCGAACTTACTGAGCCACAAAAAAAATTCCTTGCTATGTTGCGTTCAGAAAGTCTATCTGCACCACTTGCTATGCCACCTTATCAACTTAATCAAACTGATCCGGATGATTTTTTATCTTCAATCGTAGGTGGAATCGAAGCATTTTACAGTGTATTTGATGAGATCTACGAAACTAACCCGTGTATTGCATTGTATTGTTCTCTTCTTTATGGTTTGGCGGGTCTTGCTGCAATTCATCCTGCGCTCACTACGTCACTGTTTGAAAAAATCCATTTAGGTGCGCTTGCCAAACCGTTTATTGCCTGGAATAAAGGCACAGCAGAAATGATGACAAATGGCACAATTTCTAATTTTATTTCTGCAGGGTTTACTGCATGGCAAGAATTACTCTTTGCATCTAATGCGCTCGCAACAGCAGATGATTCTTCTGCAAGCGAATTGTGTAAATATCTCAGCCATCATTTTCCCAAAGTCATTGGTGCAACGCTTGCAGCCTATGGTTTAGGTTATTTAATTACGAAAGACCAACTCGCTGATATTCCCGGCATTGGCGATCTAGGTCGTTACATAAAAGAAGATGCAGGCAAACAACCTTATATCGAGGAATTTTTCGCTGGGGTGAAATTAGGACTCATCACCCATGAAACATTTCAAAGTAAACCGGAAAATCAAAGTATTGCCGCTAATATCATTTCGTTTGTACTACAGTGCGCTCTTTTTCCAGTACGTCTCTTTGTGACGAGTCCAATTAATTTATTTTTATCTCTATTTAATCCCGCAAGACTGCATAATGTGGTGCAACCATGGAAAGATTTATATCATGCAACTAAATCGGTATTGTTACGAATTGTTGATGCGGGATTACGTGTGCTCAATCTTGCGGGCCGTGCAATGAAATGTCCAATTAAAACAGCAGCAGAATGGTTGATGAATACCTTAACTATTTTGAGTAAATTAATCACACGACCTTTTGTCAATCCTGAAAACAACAAAATGGCTGCAGGAATTATTACATTTAAAACAAATCTATTTGATTTATGTGGAAAAATAACACGTGGTATAAAAGATGTGTATCGTTGGTGTCGCAATGGAATTGCTCGAGAAATCAATCGACCTGTTACTCAACAACTCCAGCCTGCAATGCATCAACGACGATCTTCTAGTGCAAATGCTTTTGCAGCATTAAACATACCTCCCAACGGAGATATGCCAGATATGGAAGACGATGGCCTCACCCCTCATTCCCCCAGAACAAACGAAGTAGAATCGCCATATAATAATGGAAATAATTTAGGTAACAACGAACACTTTATAGTTACGCATACACGGTCATTGAAAACGTAACGCTCTGTCATATACCCGTCACGAATGGGTTTTAGAGCCCGATGTACGAGAAATTTAAACGTTTTGATTGAGAAAAATCGCAGGCGTACTTGCTTGTACGTCGAGCTTTTGCGATTGAGAAACGTTTCAAGATCGAAGTAAGATGGGCTCTGCATCGGGAAAAACTTATTTGAC
>CAZAEO010000089.1:0-8911 GCA_964484285.1 uncultured Coxiellaceae bacterium
AAATTTGCTGCAAGATGGATGGTTAAAAATCGCATCTTGAGGTGTAATGGGTATATTCATTTATTTTCACCCGGTCCTTGAGTTTGTGGTTCTTGGCCGCGAATTAAAACTGCCGGATTTCTCTCAAGCTCTCGCGATAACTCAGATAAATTATCCGTAATCACAACTAAATTAGAAATAACGCGATTTGTTTCTGGCAATGTTTGTCGTTGTAATATTTGCATCGTATTCGCACTTGCTTCAATAAAAAATGGCAGATTTTGGCTAGCACGCGCAGTGTTATTCATAATTGCAGTTAATTTTTGACTATTATTAGAAAGCGTACCACTTACACGATTGAGATTTTCCAGAATTTGCTTAATCGAATGCAAATTATCTTTATCAAGAAGAGATTGCAATGATTCACTCACCCGTTGAACACTGTCATTTAATTTGCCAAGCGCTGTATCAAGTTGCAAAAAAATGGAAGGAGCTGTTTTAATAACAGGATACGATTGTCCAGATTTAGCTTTTAGCGGTTTGATATCAGTACCTTTATCTTTCAATGCAAGAAAAGTAATACCTGTTAAGCCGCGTGTATTAAGAGAAGCAAACGTACCTTCTGTAACAGGCGTATTTGCTTTAATGCTTAATAATAAATCCACAATATGTGGGTTTGCTTTATCCAAAGTAATACTTTCAACTGTACCGACAGCAACACCATTATATTCAACCGTCGCTTCGGTACTTAATCCTGTCACCGCCTCTTGCATAAAAACTTCGTAGATAGTGTATTTTTCCATAGAAAATCCGGACGATAACCAGATAATGGAAAGAACTACGGCAGCAAACAAAACAATAACAAATGCACCTACCACAGCATAATTAACTTGAGTGTCCATGAGGGTCTGTCCCTTATCATCATGCTTCATCCCATGACTTAAAAAAGTCCCGAATAAGTGGATGCGTATTTTTTATGAGCTTTTTGGGTGTATCTATATCTAAAACCCTACCCTCCCCTAAAAACGCAACTCGATTCGCAACCCGCTTTATACTCACAACATCATGGGTTACCATTACAATAGTCAAACCCATAGTAGTCTGCAAGTTTAATATTAACTCATCAAACTTCAAAATATTACTAGGATCAAGGCCCGCCGTAGGTTCATCTAGAAAAATTAATTCTGGATCTAACACAATAGCCCGTGCTAACGCAGCTCGTTTTTGCATGCCGCCACTTAATTCAGATGGATATTTGATTGCTGAATCAAGCGGTAATCCTGCTAATAAAATTTTTAATAAAGATAAATCTCGAACAGTTGCTTCATTCAGTGCAGTATGTTCCCTTAAGGGAAATGCAACATTCTCTAATACAGTAAGTGAACTAAACAACGCATTTTGTTGAAATAACACACCGAAACGGCGCTGAATACCCAGTAATGTTTCTGCAGACGCCGTCGTCATTTCTTGATTAAATATTCGAATAGATCCGCTAGTCGGTCGTCGCAACGACAATAACTCATGAATTAAAACAGTTTTACCCGAACCACTGCCCCCCATAATGACAAAAACTTCACCTGGTTGCACTAAAAAATTAATTCCTTTGTGCACCCAAACATTTCCCAAATAAGTCTTTAATTGTTTAACTTCAATGATAGGTTGTGTCATTGTCATAAATGTAGCTTGCTAAAAATAACGGAAAAAATAGCATCTGCAACAATAATAAAAAATATGGCTAACACCACACTTTTTGTTGTGTTCTTGCCAATACTCTCCGCATTATCTTGCACGCTGACTCCTTGAAAACAACCAATGCTTGCGATAATTAAAGCAAAGACAGGCGTTTTACCTAAACCAATAAGTAATGCTCTAAGAGGTATTTCGTGCTCAAATCGATGTAGGAAATCATGCAATGAGATATTCAACATGTTGTTGGCCATTGCCATCCCGCCTAAAACACCAAAAATATCTGCCCACATCGTCAATAAGGGCAACGTAATAACCAGTGCAAGTATGCGAGGCAAAAGCAATAACTCTTCTGGCGTCACACCCATGGTGTTCAATGCATCGAGTTCTTGGTTGACTTTCATTAAGCCAAGTTCTGCGGTATAAGCAGAACCTGTTCTACCAGCCACTATAATAGCCGTTAACAAAGGACCAAATTCGCGCAATATTGAAAGTCCAAGTAAATCAACAATAAAAACATTAGCGCCGTAATTACGTAACTGAATTCCCATTTGATAGGCTAACACAACACCTATCATCACAGAGAGAAGTCCAATAATCGGTAGTGCCTGATAACCTGTTCTATTAATTCCATTAGCAAGTGAAGCAAAGCGTAAGTGCTTAGGGCGCCTTACGACCCGTATCACTTCGGTTGATAACTTCCCCACAAAAACAAGATACGTATAAAAATCAGTTAATTGATTCAAGGCAAGCTTACCCAATCGCGTTAACCAATCCGGTATTTTTTTTTGGGGAATATCTTCTGGTTTTATGTTGCGTTTTTCTATTAAAGAAATGAGTTGTGTCAATTGAACAGAAAAATTTTCCAATTGAATGGTTAAACCCTTTACTGTCATTTTTTTTAAGAATTTGCAGAACAGCCATGCACCTGCACTATCCATTTTGGCAATAGCCTTGCCATTTACTGTAATTTCACCACTTGCTGGCCATGTAATAGCAGCGAATGTTTGCTCTAAATTTGTTAAATTTGCCAGATCCCATTTACCTTCGCAAATTAAAGCGTATTGTTTAAGATAGATTCTTGCTGTGGTCTGCACTGGCATCATCCCTGATGTATATTTTTAGAACCATGCAATTCTTGATACATTATATCCATCAATAATCTGTTATACTGCTTACATAAGCAACTGTCATTTTATAGGTTTTAAACAAGAAAATGAAGCAGAGATGTTATCCTCTGAGAAAAAATGAAAGATCTCATCCAGATCAAAGAAGTTAAGAGACCTTAGGGTAATGATTATGGATATCGAACACGCAATTATTAAATCCAATCCTTTTTTTAGTTCCTTCGACGATAAAGATTATTCCACACTACTCCCCCACATTACACTTGTCACGTTGAAACCACAAGAAGTCTTATTTCATGAAGGAGATTTTTCTGATGCATTTTATATCGTGAAAGACGGTGCAATCAGGATTATTACCATCAACTCAAGAGGAGAAACCGTTTTTCTTGCCCGAGTGGGAGCAAGAGGTTTTTTTGGCGAACAAGCATTCTCTCCTGCTTTTTCTCCTCGCCGGCGAGCAACAGCCATTGCTCAAGTTGAGAGTACTTTATATCGATTTCCACGTGATGTACTACGTTCATTGAGACATCGTGATCCTCGCTTGCAACTGATTTTACAAAAACAGGGTGTTCAATATATCAGAGAAAAATTACAAACACTGGTGAACAATTTTCAACAAACTGCTTTTCATATTGAACAAATCATGGGGAAAATTCAATCATTTCCAAAACGTTCTGTTCTTTTTTTTCAAGGAGAAACCGCTCATCGCGCATATATAGTAGTCGATGGTGAAATAGAATTACGTACCTATGATCAAGAGAAACGCATACAACAACAGACTAGCATCGGGCCTGGTCAATTATTTGGTGCGGAAGGTTTGAGCGAACATGGGATCTATCTTGAAACTGCCATCACAAAAGAAGACGCAAGCATTATTAGCATTGATTCCTCCCGATATCAGAAAGTAGCAGAAAATCATCCTTTACTTAAAAAATTGGGAGAACGCTTTAGTCGACAATTTACATTCAAAGCTAAAGGGAAAATACTCCAATTTCGCAGTGAATATTTAGACATGCCTGCTATCACATCGATTATTTCATTATCTGATGGACAGGAGATAGTGTGCCAACAAATTATCAGCGCAGATATGTTCATCGCATCCATTACTCATGTCACAGCAACACATGAGATTAAGTTTACGCGAGATGAAAATTATAGCCGAACATTATCACTTGAAAAGAACAAAATTATCGGTTTTTCTGATTATGGAATTTGGCAAGACAGCCACGCTCTGTTAGATTTCATCATAGAAGGTGTTGAGATCACAGAAAAACAAATCGAAGAATTTCTCAAAACAGGCCGCATACTGACTCAAACTATTGAAAAAACAGATGAGAAACTCGTCTGTATATGCATGCGAGTTCCATACAGCATTATCAATAAATTGATTGTTTCAGAAAATGCAGATTTTAGTGATATCCGCAAACGCACAGGAGCAGGATCCGTTTGTGGAGGATGTAAACCGCTTATATTAGAAATGTTGGGAACAAACGCCTGGTCACCTTGTATTGTTTTCCGCGTCATCAATCATACTCCCCATATAAGATCATTTCAGTTTAGACCTCTCAATAAAACTATTTTCCCGTTTCAGGCCGGTCAGTACTTAGTCATTAAAGTGAAAATAGATAATGTCTGGGTGCAACGAAATTACACATTGACATCTACATCAGAACAACCTTATTACGAAATCACAGTAAAAAAAGAACCTAAAGGTTTATTTTCATCCTGGCTATTTGAACATGCGGAAGAGAATTTAATTGTCTATGTGGCGGGGCCTTATGGTCAATTTACGCTCGAATCAACAAATGGCATGCCTATCGTCTGTTTTATGGGTGGAATTGGAATTACACCTGCTATAGCATTTACACGCTATCTAGCTAATGCTAAAAAACAACAACGCATTTACATTGATTATTCAGTGGTCCTCGCTGAACAATTTATTTTAATGGACGAGTTTTCTAACATGACAAAAAAACACAGTACTATTGCCATGAATCATCGCATTACTAATATTTCTGGAATGTTAACTGAACAAGAAATAAAAACTATTATTTTATCTATCGATAGTTGTCATATTTATCTATGTGGGCCACAAGGATTAGAAAAATTAGTCATTGATACTTTTAATAAAATGAACCTTACTTCGGAACGACTGCATGTTGAGCAGTTTATTCATGCTGGTTCACCGGAAAATCTACCACAGACTATTAAATAGGAACTCATATGAAACAAGCCCCTAAAATAAAAATACCTTTTTTAACCTATTATCGAATGGCAAAGCATGATCTGATTGGCTTACGTACAAAAATTTTTTCCGAGTATGGAGATATTGCTCGAGGGAAAGTGAAGGGGTTTGTAAATTACAATATTGCTCATCCTGATTATGCAAAGCACATCTTGCAGGACAATCAAGACAATTATTTCCCTAGGCATCCGCTTTTTCGAGAAGTATTCTTGCCTTTTCTTGGGGTAAATAGTTTAGTGATGGTGAACAACATGTCGCAATGGTATCGTAATCGTATTACTGCAAATGTATCCTTTGAACCACGAGTCTATTTTAATGATTATGCTCATACCATTGTTCAGTTATGCGGTGAAATGTTAGAACGATGGAATATTTCTTATAAAGAGGGACAATACATTAATATTGCGAATGAAATTGATGAGCTGGTTCTAACAATTATGACACGCACTTTATTTACCTCAATCGACATTGATGAGAAAACAATTAAAAATGTCATTATTGAAATCATTGATCTTATCAAAAGAAAATTATCTACTCCCTTTTTTATATGGTATTTTTCTTCATCCAGGCAGGCATATCAAAACAAAATAAACTATGTAAAGCAGCTTTTTGCTGGGATAGTAGAAAAACGATTAAACGATTCAGAAGTCTGGGATGATACCATTGGATGTTTTTTACAAGAATATAAAAATTTCCCAAGAGAAAAAATGATTGAATTTATCAGTGATCAAATTGCTACTTTGTTTGCAATGGGATATTTTACGATAACATCTTTATTGCACTGGGCATTGGTCAAATTATCCTACTATCCTGATGTAGAAAAGCAAATTACACAAGAAGTCAATAAGGTCATAGGCGAAAAACCACCTACCTACAATGACATCATTTCTTTGCAATATCTTCCTTTAGTACTAAAGGAAGTGCTGCGATTACATCCTTCTAGCTTTTCTATCATGAGAGAGGCCATAGCAGATGACACACTAGGCGGTTTTCACATATCTAAAAATGCGGGCATCACGCTGAGTGTGTATCATATTCATAGACATCCTGATTTTTGGATCAACCCAGAAGGATTCAATCCAGAGCGATTTCAAAATAATCCATTAGGACAAGAACATCCTTTTGCTTATCTGCCTTTCGGAGCAGGCAAACGTAAGTGTCCCGGTGCTGCCTATTCAACATTAGAGGTTGCTATCATTATTGCTATGGTAGTAAAACGATTCAGATTACATTTACCGTCAAATGCAGAAGTGAAACCACATATTACAACGTTGATTTCAATGCGTCCTAATCTGAATAGGATGCGATTGCATTTTAAGTAACCGGTTCGTTATACTCAGACGTCGAGGTAATATCCAGAGTGATTCAAATTACATGAATATCTTATTCATTATAATAGCGTTTGCCTTAGTCTTATTGAATGCTTTTTTTGTAGCAGCAGAATTTGGCATGGTCAAATTACGCTATACGCGCATAGTGACCATTAAAAAAATATACGGATTCCGAGGGAAAATGCTTGCATCGATACATAAACATCTCGATACATATCTTTCTGCTTGTCAACTAGGGATCACGCTCGCTTCTTTAGGATTAGGTTGGATTGGCGAACCTGCCTTTGCTGATCTTTTAAGACCTTTCTTACAGCTTTTACATATTACCTCTCCCAAATGGATAGAAATCATAGCATTTACGATGGCTTTTAGTTTTATATCTTTTTTACACATCGTAGTAGGAGAGCTCATGCCCAAATCACTTGCTATTCGCCAGCCTGAATCTGTATCTATCTGGACAGCAGTGCCATTGTATGGGTTTTATTGGTTAATGTATCCTGCTATTTGGTTATTAAATAACTGTGCTATTTTTCTTTTGCGAAAAACTGGATTCGATACAGTGCACCAAGGAGATTCATTTTATTCAACGGATGAAATAAAACTTATTTTAAGTACAAGTTATCTTCACGGAGAACTTTCTAAAGAAGAAACTAAAATATTAGAACACACTCTGGATTTTGCTGAACTTAAAGTAACAGACGTGATGCGCCCTCGCGAAGAAATGATTATGTTAAGGATCGATCAACCTATTGATGAAATCTTGCAAATCATCACAGAGCATCGTTACAGCCGCTATCCTGTCTATGACCCTAAGACAAAAGAAATGATTGGCATTGTACATGTCAAAAATATTTTTATTACGTTACATCAACAAAAAAAATTAGATAACTTACACTCCTTGTTACGCCCTATTTTGAAGGTATCCCATCAATTACCTGCTTTGGAATTATTACGTAAATTTCAAGCAGGCATGCCACATTTTGCTCTCATTTATCGTGGCTCTGAATTACTCGGCTTTACTACTCTTGATAATTTACTCCATATACTCATTGGACGCGTCAGAGATGAATTTCATCCTACCCAAGAAGATTGGCGTGTGAATCCAGATGGAAGTTTAACTGTACGCGGAAATTGTCCGCTTTTTTCTATTGAAAGAGCATTAGGGCGAGATATTGAGATTAACCCTGAAGAAGCAGAAACCATTACTGGCTTAATATTGAATCAATTAGGTAAGTTACCTAAAGAAGGAGATATAATAGACTTTAATACGTTCAAAGCTGTGATAGAAAAAATGCATGGACATCGAATTATAAAAATAACAATATATCCAAAACAAGATTCGCAAAAAGAATAGATACCCTACGCTAATCTCATTGGAAACATAAATAATAACGGATGTAAAAATAGCATTCAGAGGTCGTAATGAAAAAATTGCAAATACATACTCTCTTACACTGTGTTGGTATCATAATGTTATTGAATACGGTCATGTGTTTTGCACAGCCACAACGATCCCAGAATACGACTCAACAACCTGCGCCCATCCCATATCAGCAACAAAATTTGGTTTCAAAACGTGTAAAAAGCGAAGAGAAAATACCTAATTCGTTTGCCATCGCATTTTATGAACCCACTTATATATTACCTTTTTATTATACTGCTTCTCCTTATAACTCAGTTTATCAAGGAAATACACCTGCTAACGAATCTATAAACTCTACAGAAATTAAATATCAATTAAGTTTTAAAGTACCCTTGTGGCAACATATGCTGCGCACTCCCGCTGCACTCATGCTTGCCTATACTCAGCTATCTTATTGGCAAGCTTACAATAACAGAGCTTTTTTTAGAGAAACGGATTATCAACCTGAAGTTTTTATTGCAAATAAAGTTAATATTCTTTTCGCTAAATATTGGCAATTAAATTTTATTAACGTTGGTCTCATCCATCAATCTAATGGCCAAGGCGGAACATTAGAACGCAGTTGGAACCGTGCTTATTTTTCAGCAACCGCATCCACTGAGAAATGGTTAGTAACTGTAAAACCATGGCTTATTTTTCATGACAACACGTATCAAAGACAAAATCCAGATATGGAGAAATATTTAGGTTATGGTGAAATCATTATTGCATATAAATATTATAATCAAGTTTTTTCTTTTGAAACACAAAACCTGCTAGAAAGTGGCGGCAAAAGATCTGGCAACATATTAAGTTGGAGTTTTCCTCTCACATCTTACATTAAAGGATATGTACAAGTATTCAGTGGTTATGGTCAAAGTTTGATTGAATATAACCATCGTACCAATAGCTTTGGTTTAGGTATTGCTCTCAGTAACTGGACATAAAAGGGAAAAATAATTTATTTGTAACGTGGACTCCGCTGATATTACGAAAAGCCTGTTTAATATCTCAAGCTTTGGCCAATTACGCTGACCGCGCAAGCTGATCTATCAACACATCCCATTGCGGACGTTTAATTTTCATATCTCAGTACACGACAAAATTTTTATTTTGACTCCGTTCGTGCTGAGGAGGCGCG
>CAZAEO010000090.1:0-8821 GCA_964484285.1 uncultured Coxiellaceae bacterium
CAGCCTATTTCCGACGAGCTTAAGTTGGAAATAGATGAAAATATTTTTTCAGATTATTTTGGAATGCCAAAGGAGGTTGGAAATTTTATCTTGTTGCCATATTTTACTTTTTTCGATCTTGCGATCTTGAGTCGTGTGTCAACAAAGTTCAGAGATTTTATTTCAAATGAAATAGATCTTCGTATGACGAACCGATTATTGCAATTTGTTTCAAATTACCACCGTATTGCGAGTAACAATAGATTTTTTGATGAAAAAAAGATGAGAATCGAGAATGTTTCTGCTAAAGACATAGCAGACAAAATTAAAAATCCATTAACTCATTATTTATATGGTATAAAAGAATCTTTTATTACTACAGTAACACATATAGAAAGATATTATAATCGTTTCGATATAGAGCAGAGTCGACAGATTTATGTCAACGTTTTGCATATCACCCCGTCTAGTCTTTCATTCTTTAGAAATAGTCCAATTCAATACTTATTGGATTGTCCTCCCGCCTGGGTTTTGTTAGGAGAAAAAAATAAAGAAATTATTATCTGGCTGAAGCAAATTCGTCAAGCGTTAGAAGTATATTCATTAACCTCATTTAATAATCTGGGTGACATAATGCGAGTGATAACTCGTGATGGTTCGCTCATTTATTTAAATAATCCCTATGTTAGGGATTATTTGACAAATTCTGCAAATTGCCCGTTCTATATGACGATATCAAAAAAGAATGAGCGCATGATAGCTTATTTTCTCGATTTAGGATTCATACTCAACAAAAATCATATTCAACGCATAATTAAAGATATGACGGTATCTTTTATGTTAGAAACGCTACCAAAGCACATTATTAATACACAATTAACCTCGACTTATGGAGCCAGGTGGAATGATAAAACAATTGAAATTATTGCAAAATTTGAAAATTTTAAAGAATGTCTTTATCAAAAAATATTGAGGGAGCTTGACGATAAAAAACTCTTCAGATTGTTGCAAGCTGCATTAGATGAAAATAAAAAAACGCTTCTCAGTAAATTATTTAGTGTAAGTCGTGGAATAGGGTGCATTTTTAAAGATAAAAAATTAAAAAAATCAATTTATACTGTCTCATCATATTTGTTTTCTTCTAGACAAAATAATCCTGAAGAAACTAAAGAAACAGAAAAGTCATTGCCAAAAATTCAACATATGTGATTTAATGTTAATCATTTTATGGTCTCCACTGGTGCGACAGAATGAGTGCCGTCGTTTATTGGATTTATATTTTACATTGTAATAACAACAGCTATTACACGGGCTATACAACTGATATGACGCGTCGTTATCAGGAGCACGTCAAAGGCACGGCCAAGTGCAAATATACCCGAAGTTTTAAACCAGTTCGTGTCGCACAGTGCTGGCAAGTAGCTGTTTCTAAAAGTACCGCCATGCGAATTGAAAAATTTATTAAAAAACTATCGAAAAAAGAAAAAGAAGTATTGATTTTAAAGCCGGATAGATTGTTAAAATTATATCGAGAAAATAATGCCCGAATTACCAGAAGTTGAAACGACCCTGCGCGGTATTGCACCGCACATCAAACAGCAAACTATTACAAACGTCATCGTCAGACAGCATCAGCTACGCTGGCGGATCCCATCTAATATTCAGCAAATTTTGACGGATGAAATGATCATTCATGTTGAGCGTAGAGGAAAATACTTGTTACTTAAAACGCACAACGGTGCAATCATTATTCATCTTGGTATGTCGGGGAATTTACGCGTACTCGCTAAAACACTGCCGCCAAATAAACACGATCACGTTGATATTATATTTCATAACAAAAAAATATTGCGTTTTGCCGACCCCAGACGTTTCGGCGCGTTTTTGTGGACAGAAGGCAACCCGCATAATCATTCATTACTAAAAAATTTAGGCGTTGAACCACTTACTAATCATTTCTCCGGCAAATATCTTTTATCACAAGCACAAGGTAAAACAACACCGATTAAATCGTTTATCATGGACAGCAAAATTGTCACGGGAATTGGTAACATTTATGCAGCAGAAGCCTTATTTGAAGCAGGCATTTATCCAGAATCTCCCGCAAAATCACTATCCATAGAACGGCTGAATGCATTAACAAAAACAAGCAAGAAAATTTTGCGGCATGCAATCAAGCGTGGCGGCACCACATTGAAAGATTTTATTAATAGCAATGGCAAGCCAGGTTATTTTTCCAGCCAACTTAAAGTATATGGACGCGCTGGATTGCCTTGTGTTACTTGCCAAGCTCCACTACAACTTATGCACATTGGGCAGCGTAGCACAGTATATTGCGCGCATTGTCAAACGTAACAGTATATGCAATTAACAAAGGATAAAAAGCGATGTACAAAATCAGCGTATTAATACCATCAAGTCATTTAGAAACAGTGAAACATGCCATGTTCGATGCAGGGGCGGGGAGAATAGGCAACTATAAAAATTGCGCGTGGCAAGTGCTAGGCCAAGGAGAGTTTCTACCTTTAGAAAACGCACAGCCTTTTATGGGAGAAAAAAACCAATCAACAACAGTGTCAGAGTATTATGTTCAAATGATTTGTTCGCTCGATGTAATTCATGCTGTTATCACGGCATTAAAAACAGCTCATCCTTATGAAGAACCTGCTTACGATATTATTAAATTAGAAACTTTTTGATATGCAAAAATTCTCGCACCCGTGGTTCAAAAGAAAAAATCAGCAAGTTGAATTACGTATTCAGCAGAAACTTGATGATTTAATGCGCGCCATACCAAGACATTAATAAAATAGGGCCTCTAGAGTAGAAGATAGTAATCTAGTCAGCTTTTTGTTAAAATTCAGCAATCTCAATATGATGCTTTTTCTCTGTACACGACAACCTAAAAACATATGAAATCATTGCAATACTATGTCATTTGAACCACTCGAAATTACAATCGAATCCTTAAGTCATGATGGCCGAGGGATTGCCGCTATTGATGGCAAAACCACTTTTGTGAGTGGTGCGTTGCCACAAGAAAAAGTGCTCTGCAAAATCACCAAAAAACATCGTCGTTACAATGACGCACAAACTGTTAAAGTCATTACGCCTGCACCGACACGCACATCACCCGCATGCAAACACTATGGACTATGTGGCGGCTGCAGCATGCAGCACGTTCATATGGATGCACAAATCCAATTTAAACAACACGCTCTACTCGAACAATTAAAACACTTTGGTCAAGTCATTCCAGAAAACATCCTGCCGCCTATTTCAAGTCTATCCGATGGGTATCGACGCAAAGCACGTCTAGGCGTTCGTTATGTAAAAAAGAAAGGCAAACTACTCGTTGGATTTCGTGAAAAACACAGCAATTATCTTGCTGAACTGGAACAATGTACCATCCTTCATCCGAGCGTTGGCACCCGTCTCATTGCACTTAGCCAATTAATCCACGGTTTGAGCCAATATGAGCATATGCCACAAGTAGAAGTCGCAATCAGCGATGAAGCAACTGCTCTCATATTTCGGCACATGACACCATTGACTGAAGCTGACATTGCTGCACTGTGTGAATTTGGCGATACTCATCACATGCATATTTATTTGCAGCCTAATCCACCCGCGCCTATTCACAAAATATGGCCCAAAGATCAACAGGATTGGTTACGTTATTTTCTGCCTGATTATCAATTAGAAATGCATTTTCATCCGTTGGATTTCACGCAAGTCAATAGTGAAGTCAATATTCTTATGATTAAACAAGCTTTGCAGCTATTGAATCTGCAACCTACTGATACCGTATTAGATCTTTTTTGTGGGTTAGGCAATTTCACTCTACCCATTGCGCGTTTTGCCAAAGAGGTGGTTGGCATAGAAGGAAATAGACAAATGGTAGAACGCGCAAGAAAGAATGCAGCACATAATCAGATAACAAACGTACAATTTGATATAGCTAATTTGCTGGAACCGTCTAAAACTGCTCATTGGTTGCAAAAACGCTATAATAAAATTCTACTTGATCCACCGCGTACGGGAGCAAAAGAAATCATTCCATATATTGCGAGTAGCGCCGCACAATCTATTGTTTATGTGTCATGTAATCCTGCAACACTTGCCCGCGATGCGGGTGATTTAGTTTATAATTATGCCTATAAACTCACACATCTTGGGGTAATTAATATGTTTCCACATACCAGTCACATTGAAGCTATTGCGCTATTTGAGAAATCACATTGATATGGTCACTGTTAAGCAAAAATTTCCTTATTTAACTGATGATTCACTCGATATTGAATCCTGGCTAACTCAAACCAAGGAGCAATATCGACTCAATAATATGGATTTACTGCATCAAGCCGCCCAACTGGCACAAACAAACAGCAAAGGTTTCACAACGTTTTATGGTCAGCAATGCATCGAGCAAGGCCTGGAAATGGCTGAAATATTACTCGATATGAAACTGGATCAAACAGCCGTAGCCGCTGCCATTATCAGCAGCGCATTACAACATACCAGCATATCAATCGACACAGTGAAAGAGGCGCTTGGCGAACCCGTGGCTAAATTAGCAGCTGGCGTGATGCAAATGAACACATTAAACAAGCTACAACTACGACAAGACAAAGCCCGAGATACTATTCAGATTGATCGTTTGCGTAAATTATTTTTAGCGATGGCATCAGATATTCGCGTTGTTTTAATTAAACTTGCTGAACGCACTTGCATCATGCGCGGCATTAAACATGTTAATCCCGCTGAACGTAAACGCATTGCTGAAGAAACAATGGATATTTATGCTCCCCTTGCTAATCGCCTTGGCATTGGGCAATTAAAATGGGAGCTAGAAGATCATGCTTTTCATTACATCGATCCAGATACTTATAAAACCATTGCCAACTTTCTTGCCGAACGTCGGATTGACCGAAAGCAGCGAATTGATACAACCATCCACTATTTAAAAGAAGCGCTTGCGACTGCTCACATTAAAGCTGATATAACAGGCAGAGCAAAACATATTTATAGTATTTATCTCAAAACATTGCGCAAAGATCTCGATTATCAACATATCTATGATTACAGCGCCATACGCATTTTAGTACCTAAACTATCTGACTGTTATGCTGCGTTAAGTATTGTACATGATTTATTTGAACATGTTGCCGAAGAATTTGATGACTATATTAGTCATCCTAAGCCAAATGGTTATCGCTCAATTCATACAGCAGTGATTGGACCTAATGACAAACATCTTGAAATACAGATTCGAACAAGAGACATGCATATCGAAGCAGAACATGGCGTCGCTGCGCATTGGGTTTATAAAGAAGCTAAAACACCCCAGTCTGGATATGAAACAAAAATTACCTTTTTACGCCAATTGTTAGCATGGCATAAAGAAATAGCGGAACATAGTTCTACTCAACATAATCACATTCATGAATTCTTAGAAGACAATGTCTATGTTTTTACCCCTATAGGTGACATTATTGATTTACCTCTGGGCGCAACACCGCTTGATTTTGCCTATCATATTCATAGCGATGTAGGACATCGTTGTCGCGGCGCAAAAATTAAAGGACATATTGTCCCTCTGACTTATCAATTACAAACAGGCGATCAGGTTGAAATTATTACCACACCGCACGGCACTCCAAGCCGCGATTGGCTAAATAAAGAATTGGGTTATTTAAAAACATCGCGCGCACGCGCCAAAGTAGCACATTGGTTTAAACAACACGATATCAATCAATCTAGTGAGCCAGGAAAACAGAATCTGGAACGCGAACAACGAAACACAAAGCAAACTGCTACAGTTGATCTTCCATCTGTTGCAACCATTCATACTAAAAAAATCCCTGACGCCCAGGGCAGCTTACGAGTAGCAGGCATGAGTGATGTATTAACACGTATTGCAAAATGCTGTAAGCCTATTCCAGGCGATAATATTATTGGATATATTACTCAAGGCCGTGGCATTTCAATTCATCGCCAAAATTGTAATAACCTATCATCCTATAAAAACCTACATGATAACCGCATGGTGCTTGTTACTTGGGACAATAAAAAATCAGGCGAACAGGATCTACCCGTCATTGATTGGGCATTAGGTTTAAAATTAGCAGGCAACAAACGCGAGGTTGCTGAAGAAATGCTCCATTTATTAACGGCTACCTTAACTGACGAAGTCACCGCAATTAAACAACTACAAGAAAATAATCGCTATGCAGAACTGCAGCAGCGATTGCATAAGCTACACGGTGCGGTTTGTTACTGCGGCACCCCTCGATTAAAAAATGTTATTGTAGCTCTTGAATCTGTATTAAAAAGTAATAAAATAGAGAACTTGACTACTCTCCTGGAACAATTGGAGTTTGAGAGTCGTTTACTTCTTAGAGCTTGTTATCCTGAAAAATCTTAGAGCCTATCGAATTCCCATCCTTCCCTATTGCCTTTAACCTAGCTTTCAGCTAACAATAGTAGGTTTCGGCATTTAAAATGCATATTGTGTCCGACAAAATTAGAGGTGGTTCATGAAACAAACAACGTCTGTTAAAAAAACATTATATCAAAAATATACTGACGTCATGCCCAAAGGCGCTGGTGCAATCTTTTTTATTCAAATGTTTGCAACACTGGCATTTAGTGTACTGTATTCCACACTGGTCTTATATACCACGAATCGCCTGCATCTCACTGACTCCATTGCGACAGGAATTGCTGCCTCATTTGTTGCCTTTAACTATGCATTACATTTGCTTGGCGGTTACATTGGCGGTCGATTTTTTAGCTTTCGCAGCCTGTTTTCCGTTGGCATGTTCTTACAAGTCATCGGCTGTTCTTTAATATCAATACCCTCTACTACACCACTTTTCTGGGGGCTTGCAGCATTTTTAACGGGCGCTGGTCTGAATGTCACTTGCATCAACTGCATGTTAACGCAACTCTTTAAACCGGACGATAAACGTCGTGAAGCTGCTTTTTTATGGAATTACAGCGGAATGAATATGGGCTTTTTTATCGGTTTTTCGGTAAGTGGTTATCTGCAGCTACAAAATGCTTATCACGAACTGTTTTTATTTGCAGGCATCGGTAATCTCATTGCTTTACTACTTACCGGTTTAAAATGGAAATTATTAAATGATACGAATACCCATTTTATTCAATTGCCCAAATCTGAAAAATTTGCAGCAAATATGAAAGGAGCTATTTTTATCATCGTGCTTGTACTTGCGCTCAGAATACTTGTCAAGAATGCACATATCAGTAATGGGTTGATTATGTTAGTCGGCATTTTCATGGCTGTTATTATTAGCTATCTCGCTATTAAACAACCCACACATGAAGAAAGCAAAAAAATATGGGCTTATATCATTTTAGCCCTGACTTCTTTAGTGTTTTGGACATTGTACCAACTTGCGCCGATGGGCTTAACACTCTTTATTGAACGCAATGTGGATCGTCACTATTTAGGCATGTTAATTGCCCCGCAGTGGGTACTCAATATTAATACCGTCGTTATTATCCTTGGCGGACCACTGTTAAGTGTGCTATTTACTTCGATGCGTGATCGAGGAATGCAGCTCACGATTCCTATGCAATTTGGTATTGCCTTATTACTCATCGGGGCTTCAATGATTATTCTGCCTATTGGCATTCATTTTGCAAATACGCAAGGATATACGAATTTTAACTGGATCATAGCAAGCTATATTTTACAGAGCATAGGCGAGCTATTTATTTCGCCTATTGGCTATGCCATGGTTGGACAGTTAGCCCCTCCTCATCTGCAAGGTTTAATGATGGGAACCTGGCTGATGATTACAGGCGTTGCAGCAACGCTGTCTGGTTATTTTTCCAATATGGCATTAGGATCATCCAATTCGACAGATCCTTTAATCACAAATTCTAGCTTTAGCCATACTTTTGGATTATTGGGCTGGGCAGCTATTGCTACAGGTATTTTATTATTTTTTCTTATCCCGTTTGTGAACCGCTTAACTCAAGAAAAAAAATTATTTGGTCAGCAGCAAATAATTTCACCTGCGGGGCTATAAAAATAACAACATCTATACCCATTACTCAAAAGCAATTGATGATCTTCAAGTGTATCGGCGTAAATTAATAGTAAAATCATCCTGCGACAACGGTTTTTTATTTTGATTTAATTTAGGATTAAATAAATTGGGCTTAAGTTCAGTGCCTTTCTCGCAAGATTGTTCGTTTTGAAATTGTTGAGTATTTATGCCGTTTTCTAGCTTGAGTAATAATCCTCGCCCATAATCTTGCTTTTTTATCTCCTGATAAAGTTGATCTTGTAGATAGTGTATGGACTCTTCCCAACGAAAATGATGTTTTCCATAATGTTCGATATGCTTTTGAGCAAAACCAGCCGATGCAATAACAGCGAATCTAATATATCTATTTAATATATTACCTTTATCGGGATAGTTTATTGCAAAACGTATTAATTCTTCTGTTTGAGAAAGTTTTTCTTCTCGTATTGCTTTTTCCATTGATTGAATAAATGTTTCTGCTCTTTTATAACCAGTAGGACCAGGATTCCTCCCAACATCACCAAATAAAAAAGCGACTATGTCACTTTTGTAACACGATTTTTGGTATTCGCTAATGGTAGTTTTAAAAATAGCTAAGGACTCATTAAAAGTTTTCATCATTTTACTCCTCTGTTAGAATAAAAAATTATAGCATTCGAATGCAAACAAGAAGATGACAATCAGATTACAATTTTGTCATTTTGTGCAACAGGCACTTAGGCTTTGCGAATAAATAACTCGTACAGTTAGCGCTCAGGGTGGCGTTAGATTTAAACGTA
>CAZAEO010000091.1:0-8769 GCA_964484285.1 uncultured Coxiellaceae bacterium
TGGTCATCGGGCAAATCGCCACGGTTGCGGGGTCACTCGTGCTGGTGCGCGTACTTACAAACTACCTGTCACCATCGCAATACGGTGAACTGGCACTGGGTCTCACGTTGGCGGGCTTGATAAATCAGGTGGTGATGGGGGGCATAGGTGCTGGAATCAATCGGTTTTATTCCATTGCTTCCGAAAAACAGGACTTGCCAGGCTACTTAGGTGCATCGAGACGCTTAATGGGCTATGCAACTGGGGTGGTAATACTCCTGGGTTTGGCCCTTGTGACGGGGTTATGGTTGCTGGGTCGCGTCCAATGGATGGGACTGGCTGTTGCCGCCCTGATTTTTTCGGTGTTAGGGGGATACAACAGTGCACTAAGCGGTATCCAAAATGCTGCCCGCCAACGCGCAATCGTGGCGTTTCACGGTGGTTTTGATGCCTGGTTAAAAATAGGACTTGCTGTTGCTGTTATGACTTGGCTGGGAAACTCAAGCACTGCTGTTGTCATTGGGTATACCTGCTCATCCGTGATGATTACGTTTTCACAACTTATTTTTTTGCGCAGGACAATAAGCGAGCAAAAACAAAATCCCGCACAAGATAATCACTGGATGCGGCAGATGTGGCTATATTCAATGCCCCTGACAACCTGGGGTATATTCACATGGATGCAACAGGCATCCGACCGCTGGGCATTACAAACCTATACGTCATCAACCGAGGTTGGTCAGTACGCAGTGCTGTTTCAGTTGGGTTACACCCCCATTGTCATTGCCACCGGACTGGTCATGAATTTTTTGGGACCTATCTTATTTCAACGCGCAGGTGATGCGTCTGACCCGCTGCGTAATGCCAATGTTCATCGCATCAGTTGGCAAATGACACAACTAGCATTAACAACAACCATGGTTGGATTTACGTTGGCATTTTACCTGCATGAATGGTTGTTTAGTTGGTTGGTTGCAGTGGAATATAGAGAAAGTTCGTATCTTCTTCCTTGGGTAGTGCTGGCTGGCGGCCTCTTTTCCGCTGGTCAAATACTCGCGACGAAGCTTCTTAGCGAGTTGAATACTTCAGTTTTAACATCTGCCAAAATATTTACTGCATTGATAGGAATTATATGTAATTTAATTGGCGCTGCATTAAACGGAATTCTCGGCGTAGTAATTGGATTAATAACTTTCTCGATCGTTCATTTCATCTGGATAGCAATTATTAGTCGAAAACAATTGCGCAACTGACACAGTATATCGCGAAATGAATATAAAACCCATACACATAGCAAGATACATAAAATACATTCCAGCGATATTGCGTGTAAATTTCAAGTTTGGATTTTATCCATCTATAAAATTACCTATTCTGCCTTTGATAATAACCTCCAGATTAAGACTAAAGCGCGATTCAACGTCCAAAATTGATGCAACTGCAGGAAGCTATCTACGTCTAGGATATGGATCAGGAGGGATTTCAGTATATAAAAATACGGGCATAAATCTAGAATTTCATAAGAATTCTATTTTAAAGATACGGGGTATTTCTAAGGTTGGATATGGCTCTTCAATATGTATATATGAAAATGCCGAGTTGATTATGCATAACAATACATACCTGGCAGGGAATTTAACTATAAAATGCGCTAAAAAAATAAATATTGGAAATAATTGCGCTATTTCATGGAATGTTACACTTATTGATTCTGATTTTCATCCATGGTCTGTAAATGACGTAAATAGAGAAATTTCAGAAACTATAATCATAGAAGATCATGTATGGATTGGAAATAATTCGATAATCCTAAAAGGTGTAACGATAGGCGAGGGTTCTATTGTAGGTGCAGGCAGCATTGTGACCAAAAACGTGCCAAAAAATTGCTTAGTAGCAGGCAATCCTGCAAAGATAATACACCAAAATGTCAAATGGTAACGGCTGTTTATTTAAATAATATACGAAATTATATTTAAATCATCTGTCTAGATCAAGAGGCTAATTCCTGATGTTTCAAAATAATCAGGCTTCATAAATCAGATTGCTTACAAAAATATTTAGGGGATATAGTTATTAGAATAATAATAAATAATATAGATTTATATTATTTTAAATATATTTAATTATAGATTAATTGGCTTTCAAAAATATATAAATAAAAATTTATTTAATTAATTTCAAGAAATGGGCTGTAGTGATAAAAAACATAAATGTAATTAACCGCCAGGCTTGGCTAAATAATATTCTGTCTGCTTTGCCTAAAGGTTCGCGATTACTAGATGTTGGTGCCGGTGAACTTCAGAACCGTAAGCATTGCGATCATTTGATGTTAGAGCACGTCCCAGAACCAACGCATGCGCTTGATAATTTTTCCGCCTGCTCAAACCGGGTGGCGTGTTGATACTTACGGCACCGTTCAGCTCTAACGTACATATGGCACCCTATCACTTTTGCACCGGCTTTTCCAGATATTGGTATGAGCATCATCTCAAAGAGCGCGGCTTCTGCATAGAAACCTTGATCGCCAATGGTGACTGGTATGCCATGCTCAGGCAAGTGATCATCAGACTGGGCGGGCTGGAGCGCCAGCGCGGGAATTGGAGCTGGCCAATCGCTTATGCCTACGGCCTTTTAGGTTTACTTTATTACAAATTGCGTAGCAATAAGCGTGCTGAAGATTTAGCATGCTTTGGCTGGCAGTGTGTGGCTATGAAAATAACCTAACACTTTTATCACGTAATATATAATTTATCAGTTGTAAAAAATATTGCAAATGAATTTAATAAAAATATGATAAATTTATTATCAGTATATATATTTACAATATTAATTCAGATTCCTGTTGTGGGCGGATTATTTCAAGGTAGCTCAGTCGGTACCAATTTATATGCAGCTATTGATATAATTTTTTTTATTATTGTAATAATAATTTATTCTACTAAATTTGAAAAAAGCATTTCGAATTCCGACACATTAAAATCTATATATGCATTTATAATTTATGCTTTTATAAGTATGTTATGGTCGGTCAGTTTGAATTTAGAATATGGCGCTCAACTACTATTGCGGGACTTCATAAGAGTGACGTCTATCGCGATAATGGCTTCAAATGTATGCCAGAACCAATTTAGAAAAAAACTTTCCAAAGTGATAGTTTTTTCTTCAATAGCCTATCTGATCTTGTCGATTCTAACAATGTCTTATGGATACGACTTTAAAGGTAGCGATGGTAGACTTATGTATAGCGGCTATAAAGATGCAAATCCAATTGCGAGAGATATTGGTTTATTAACAATAATTTATTACTGGTTATTCAAAAATAAAGACATTAAAAATAACAATAAAAATTTAATTTTGTTATTTTTACTAGGCGTTGCATTTCTTGCTGTCTTTTCAAAAACAACGGTAATTGCATTTATTTTTGCTATTTATTTTTCATATTTTCACCGCAAGTTAAAAGTCAAGAATTTCATTAAAATGGCAATGGGAATTTGCACATTAATCATTATTCTAATATATTTTAGAGGCGACTATTTAACACAGTATCTGACCAACGTACAAGGCGGTAATGCGTTATCAACACTTTCTGGAAGAACTGATATATGGAACGTGGCATTCAGATATTTGATCGATAATTTTCTATTTGGACATGGAATTAATTCATTCTCTAATTACTCATCTCGTATTTTAAATAATGCGCCAGCTCAAGTGCACAATGAGATTATAAACATAATATTTTCTTATGGGGTAGTGGGCTTAATATTGGTTTCTAGAATATATTTAAAATATTACAATGAGGCGAACAAAAGTGAAGACCAATCGATTAAGATTTTAATAAAATCGTTAGTTATATTCTACTTAATAGTAGGATTTACAGAAGCAAATATTGTTACAACAATCGCGCCTTTATGGATTTTTACTTTATTTGCAATTTATGCGACAAGGTCAACACGTAAAGCAGAAAGATTTTAAAACTCGATTTTTAATCGACGAATAATAAAGGAATTTTCAATTGAACGCTATTATACCAAGGCTTACGGGTGGCATTGGAAATCAACTTTTTATTTATGCTGCAGCCAGAAGAATGGCCATCGCTAACAGTATGAATTTAGTCATTGATGACACAAGTGGATTCAAGTATGATGTCCTTTACAAAAGATTTTATCAACTTGAAAAGTTTAATATCACCTCTCGCATGGCAACCCCAACAGAGAGGCTTGAACCGTTTTCAAAAATTAGAAGATATTTGAAGCGCAAAATAAATAAAACTTACCCATTCGCTCAACGGGCGTACATCACTCAAGAAAAATCTGGTTTCGATCCTCGTTTACTGGTCTTTCGACCAAAGGGAAATGTATATCTGGATGGCTACTGGCAAAGTGAGAATTACTTTAAAGACATTGAAGGTATCATTCGACAGGATTTAATAATAAAATCTCCCAGTGATAGTCTCAATATAGCGACTGCAGAGAGAATAAAGAACACACTGGCTATTGCTGTACATGTACGGTTTTTTGACATGGTGGATATTTCAGATTCGTCAAATTGTCAAAGTAATTATTACCATACGGCCATCGCCAAAATGGAAGAAAAAATTCCTAATGCACATTATTTTATTTTCTCAGATAAGCCAGTTTTAGCGAGATTGGCCATGCCATTGCCAGATGACAGAATAACCATTATTGATCATAACATAGGCGATATGAATGCATATGCTGATTTATGGCTAATGTCGCTTTGCAAACATTTTGTCATTGCAAATAGTACATTTAGTTGGTGGGGTGCATGGCTATCTGATAACAAAGAAAAGATTGTTATTGCACCTGATATTAAAATTACCAGCGGTGTTACACAATGGGGGTTTGATGGGCTTATTCCTGATGAATGGATAAAATTATGAACGTAAAAAAAATTAATAATCCAGTAATTTCAGTATTAATGTCTTGCTACAACGCTGAAAAATGGCTTCATAGCTCTATACCAAGTGTATTAAATCAAACTTTTTTCGATTTTGAGTTTATTATAGTAAACGATGGCTCGACGGATAGCACTATAAATATTATAAAAAATTATATTGATATTGATTCAAGAATTATTTTACTAAATAAAATAAACACCGGATTGGCAGATTCATTAAATGCAGGAATTCAAGCCTCAAGAGGCGAATGGATTGCAAGAATTGATGCAGATGATTTATGTGAACCTAATAGACTTAAATCTCAACTAATCGCCTCAATCAAAAATGATAAAGTTATATTTGTTGGATCTAATCTATTGAAAATTGATTTGGATGGCATCGCTATTAAGTCAGTTAACTTTCCAACATCGCATTCACATTTGGTTAGAAATCTAACGACTATTCGAAAGTTTCCTGCACATTCATCAGCCTTTTACCGCACGACCGCTGTGCGTTCAGTCGGTGGTTACCGTAAGCGGATCAACCGCGCTGAAGACAGAGACCTTTGGTTGCGATTGTCAGAGATTGGTGAACTTGCGTCAGTTCCAGAGTTGCTTGTTCAATTGCGGGAGCATCCTGAGCAAATTTCTGGTGATGGTGGCGGGCGCGTGCAAACGCTTGATTCCACAATTGCAGTTGTGAGCTACTATTTAAGGCGCAGTGGGTGCAAAGACCCCTTAAATGACTCTGATGAATTATTTAATGAATTTAAGGCTTGGCTCGGTAAAGAGGTTGACCGTTTGGATGCGAACGGTCTTAAGAGCTTCCGACGAAATTTGCGCCATGCTTTCTATTCGAACAAGTCATTGCATCAGCGATTTTTTTCACTGATGATACTTATTTTTGGCAATCCAATACTTTCTATTCGGATGATTCATCAAAATATTTTTGGTTTTAATTATCCTAAAACACTTGCACTGAAGTGGCAAAGAAGAGTGATCACTAAATAATCGGGTTTAAAGTGAAATTTTTACATTATTATCCGCGTGCAATGGTTGGGAATGGTGGCCCTACTGTTGCTATGTGGGCATGGGTGCGGGCATTAGCTATGGTTGGTGCCGAAGTAACAGTTGCTTTTGATTCTGACTTATCTGCTGAGCAACCACTTGCGGTGGCCGGGGTCAAATGTATCCCTGTCAAGCATTTCTGGCGTGGACGCTGGCGTCTACCATTTGGCGAGCAGTTGCACCTGACAACTGATACTGTTGTGGTATTGCATTCGGCTTTTCTTGCTGGTAACTTGCGGGTTGCGGCACAAGCGCGCCGTGTTGGCGCAAAGGTCATCTTTGTCCCACATGGTGCGTATCAGCATGAGGCGCGGCAGCGCTCAGCACTGCTTAAAGTTTTTTGGTTGGCGTATGAAAGCACTGTAGTCAACCGCGCGTTGGCTGTGCATGTCTTTGTGGAGGAAGAGCGATCTTCGGTGCGTGAAGTTGCTAGCGACGTGCCTTTGATCATTGCGCCAACGCCAATTGGTTTGCCTGTAGGTGCATGGATTGGTGACGGCGGCTACATTGCCTGGTTTGGGCGTTACGACATTGAAGTTAAGGGTCTGGATTTATTAATCAGTGCATATGCACTGGTGCCCGAGGCTAGCCGTATGCCGCTGCGGTTGCGTGGACGTGATTCAACAGACGGACGGGTGGCCGTACAGGCTTTGGTTGACAACGCCGGGCTTGGCGCTTGGGTGTCAGTGGGGCCAGCAGTAGAAGGCGACGAGAAGAATGACTTTCTTTGCAACGCCGCATTTTTTGTCATGCCATCGCGTAACGAAGCATTTAGCATTGCTTTACTCGAAGTCTTGGCGCTGGGCGTGCCAAGCTTGGTTTCGGCCCGCATGCCTATTGCCGCACAGCTTGTGGCCGAAAACGCATGCCGCGTCTGCGATGTGGAGGTGCCCAAATTAGCCAAGGCATTAACTGATGTACTGCGTGCGCCTGCAACCGCCTGGCAGGCATTCAGACCGCGGGAGTTTGTGGCCCGCAACCTGACGGAAGATATCGTTGGACGAAGTTTTTTGCGGCAAGTCAGTGACTTGATGGAGTCTGCCAATGGATGACCGTACTGCCTGGATGCTGTTATGCCGTCAGCTTACGCTTGAATTTCCAGATCTGATATTTTGGAAGCATTTGGCTCGCGGCCTTAACGGCAGTGGTGACATTGATGCAGTTGCCCCTGCCGCCGAAGCTCTCCATGTTGTGCGGAGAATGCCCGAGTTGGTTAAAGAAAATTTTCCAGATGCAGTTTTGGTATTTGCATGCCGACATGCGGCAAATGTCCACCCCATATTTGTGGTCAGTAAGCGGATATTTCCCCGCCTTGCTCAGTTCGATGTCTCGTTCAACCCAATCCGTTTCGGAATGCCTTGGTGCAATCCGGCTGATTTGGTGCGGTTTTCTGTGCTGGATGAACATGGGATACGCGTGCTAAGACAAGGTGCCTTGGCGGTAGTCTTACTGATGCTCTACGGTATCAATCGTGACGGCAGATCATCATTAAAGGCGCATGATTGGAGTGACATCGCGCTTGGGTGGGCCAATGACCCCGAGGTAGCTAAACAGTTTGTCCAAGCAGTGCTCCCAATAGCCATCCAAAAACCAATGCGTGATGTGCTCGAATCATTAGGGCGCGAAGACAATGGGTCAAAAGTCAGAGCCTTGTGGTGGGCATGCGCGCGCACCGCCATGTTCCATCACCTTTGCCATGGCTGGAAGCCGTTGACGGCGATATTACGCCGACGCCTGGCAAATTTATGCGCTGTTCAAACTGCAGTGCATCACCATGACCGAGTAATTCAGTGTGAGCATATTGTTAGTTTCATTCAAAAAATTCAGGATTCTGAAAATGTACTGTTTGAGCGCAAGCCTGAGCAGTTCGGAAATGATCTATGAGTAAATTGGGCCTCTGTGTGGCAGTTCTGGGTGTAGATGGTGTTGGTAAGTCGACTGTTATTGATGCATTAATCCCGTTGCTTGGTTTACGCGGTTTCACGGTGCAACAACACCATTTACGACCGGGGCTGTTGCCGCCGCTGGCCCGTCTGAAAGGTCAACGGGCGCAGCATATTGGGCCTGTGACTGATCCCCATGGTGCAAAAGCCTCAGGTAGGATTGCATCACTGATGAGAGCGCTCTACCTGTTAGCTGATTATGTATTGGGCTACTGGTTGGTTATTCGACCGACGATAACGCATAGCCCTACCATTGTGCTGTTTGATCGGTATGCATACGACATGTTGATAGATCCTCGGCGTTTTCGTATTAGTCTGCCCGGCGGACTAATGCGATGGCTTACCGGATGTGCACCGCGACCAGACATCATCATTTGTTTGCATGGCGACCCGGACATGATTGCACGGCGCAAGCAAGAGTTGCCATTGAGTGAGGTTAGACGCCAGATTGCCGCACTACTTGAATACGCTAAAAGTGAGCCACGTGCCGTGTTGATTTCGACCGAAGGCGCGGTGAATGAAGCTCGGGACCAAGTATTAGAGGTAATTACCAACCATTGTTTACACCGGGCACCTGGGCAAGCAGATGGTGGCTAAGAACGTTTCTTCAGCCGCGTCGGCGTTGGACTTTCAATTTGGTTGGCGCTGGTTGTTGCCTGTGCAAAATGGGCACCACATTTCTTATGTTGGCTTAGATGCAGCCGAGTTGCAGTGGTGGCAAACAACGCACGGTGTTGTATGCCAGAGTGGTCTTGGTTCAGGGTTAGCGGCAGAGAGCTTGTTTGTGGCGCTTGGTCCGCTGAACCAGACGCAGGTACTTGCGCAATTAGGTCATTCAAAACTGGGCCTTGTTTGTGTGTGGGGTAGTGGTCAGGCTGTGCAG
>CAZAEO010000092.1:0-8695 GCA_964484285.1 uncultured Coxiellaceae bacterium
AATGAAGCTGCTTTAAATATGCTGCATGAAATTGGTGATGTCACCCGTATTCCCAAATTTATTGCGCGTGCTAAAGATCCAGATGACAAGTTTCGCTTAATGGGTTTTGGGCATCGCGTTTATAAAAATTATGATCCGCGCGCAAAAGTCATGCGTGAAACATGTTATGAAGTGCTGGAAGCAGTAGGCGCACATAACGATCCGATATTCAAAATCGCGATGGAATTAGAAAGAATTGCCCTAGAAGATGATTATTTTATTCAACGAAAATTATATCCGAATGTCGATTTTTATTCAGGTATTACATTAAGCGCTCTAGGCATCCCAACAAACATGTTTACCGTCATTTTTGCACTTGCTAGAACCATTGGTTGGATTGCGCATTGGAATGAAATGATGAGTAGTCCTTATCGTTTAAGTCGTCCGAGACAGTTATATACAGGCCCTGTGGAAAGAAAATTTGTTCCAATAAAAAACAGAAAACAATAAAGTGTACTGACATGTTTTCTAGCTCGAATATTTCGTGGCACACTAAATATTCGGGCTAGTAGGGAAAAATATCAAATTATCGTGATGATGACTGTTCCCATGGCCATGGTGGATATGGCCATTTCCCTGGTTTCATTCCACAGTTCTCCGTCGGTTTCTGGTTAACATTACAAAAATATCCAACAACGGAGGTTCCGCCAAAAATAAAACTAGTGCCCGCCCACGTTGTGAGTTTGGCGGGTTTAGTGGGATCGAAATCTGCTGGTATAAGAGATGGATCCTCATTACGGAGGGAACCCGTCATATATATACCCCAACGAGGAGATGGTGTGGGGGATGGTTTGGGATAATAGTCACAAGAAACCAGAGGAGAAGGATAGTAAAGGGTCTCAACACGAATCAAATCATATGTTTGTGCTGGTGTGTTAGGAGGTACGCTACGACTTGCCTGATTAACCTTAAACTCCATGTTTGCCACCTGAAAAGAAGAACAGACGGGCAGCGGAGGATTACCTGGATCTGGATAAAACGCTGGAGTCGCTTCACACGTAATTGTTGGAGGACAAAAGTAAATCATATCCGACTTGTCTTCAGCATGCACTGCCTGAATAGCTGTCATACCGATCAAGCTAGTCAACCTAATAAATTTCTTCATGGCGCGTCCTCCTCTTGCTTATTGCTTACTTATAAAGAATATCATATAACCATATCGTATGCTTGGTATAATTTTAATACATAAAATGATGCTTTATAGAATTTTTTATCCATAGTGATGACATAAACAGTCACAAAGTTTTACCTACGGATAATAAACTGCTTTGCATTCTTAAGTTTTCGATCAGCCTCTTCTAAAGATGAACGTTTTTTATCGGCTGGATGTTTATGCTCTTTTGCCCATTTTTCTTTTTTGAGAATATCATCAATTCCATAGATAGCTCGTTTTGTTCTGGCAAGTGAATCAGCAAACATAGACGGCATAGAATGAGATGACTTTGTTATGTTCTGATGTTTAGTTACTTTTGATTCCGCAAAAAAACTCGCAATATATCGAGAGACTTTAGTTACCAAAGAAGGTTCTGTCTTAGGAAAAGCGGGAAGCACATAATGATGCGGCGGAGCAGCTAAAATATCGCGAAACAGCTGTGAAATATCTTCAGCATTTTTAAACCATTTTTCAGGAACAAGTGTTTTTGCGTCAGCAACATAAGGCAAGATTGCTTTTAACAATTTTAAAAAAGTTTTATCACACGTGATAATTACATCATTATTTTCACAATACGTATCATAACATTTTTTTAGGTTATTAAATTTTCCTATAAATTCATCCCTGCAAGATGAGCGATCGAATAATCCTTCTCTGCCAAAATAAAGGCCTGTTCCTATTACAACACCACCAAACAAAGACAGTGATCCGGTTATTAACAGAAATGCACTTATCGCTGCTGGCATTGCAGTTAATGCATCAATAGTAAATAAATGACTATACGTTTCGTTAAATTCAATAATTTCGTCTAAAATTGCATTATCTTGCAAGTATCTTTCTTTTATCGCTAATGAAAACATTATGTTATCCCTATGCTTGATTTAATTATTCCAGATCTTCACCTTTGTATGAAGGATGTGCAGGAGCAGGCACATGGGTTACCGTGACCACGTCGGGCGTTTCACCGCCAAAAAGAAATGTAATCCCTGCTGTCAGCATCACATCGTTTTTCCCACCACTCATAGTATATAAATCTTTTGCTTCCAAGCCTAATGCAATTGAAGGATCGAAAAAATAGTTCGCCCCAATACCCGCATTTACGTTAGCCTGATTAACCGGATCGCTTCCACTTGGTTTTAAACTGATAATACCAATGCCGCCTAACAAATAAGGCTCTAGATGTTGACAAGCGGGTAAATGATAGACCCCGTCTAATGTATAGACAATACCATGCGCGCCTCCTAAATCTCTTTTGGTACGCGTATTTAATACACCTGCTCCGCCTTTGATTCCCCACTGACGATTAAAATCATAGCCTAGTTCAATCGTTGGAATAGAGGTATTTTTCAAGTGCCTCTTGGGCGCAAAAAAGTAATAACCATCCGCTAAACGAACTGAAAATGCACCTGGACGATTGCCAGCCAACACAAAACTGCTGCTTACTAGAATAATCATCAAGCAAGCCAATAAAATCCTCTTCATAACATCTATCCTTTCTTCTTGAAAACTTGTCCCGCATTGGTTGCAGGGAGGGAGGCATTATAACAAATCTATGAAATAATTCTATTAATCGCACGTAGCCAGCCCTCATACAAATTTTTTCTTATTGTCTGTTGCATATGAGGCGTATATTCCGCATCTGCTTGCCATAATTGGGCAATTTGGTCCAGCGATTCGAACATTCCTATTTGCAAACCCGCAAGATAGGCTGCTCCCAACGCACTGGTTTCGATACATTTTGCCCGCGTGACCTGTAAGTTCACTATGTCTGCAAGAAATTGCAATAACCAATTGTTGGCAACCATGCCACCATCAACGCGCAGAGTTTTTATTTGCGTCACACCCTCTTTTGCCATCGCGCTTAATAAATCTTGTGTTTGATAACACACCGCTTCTAACGCAGCGCGAACGATATGATTGACATTGCTGTTACGCGTCAATCCCAATAGTGCGCCACGCGCAGTGGAATCCCAATAAGGTGCGCCTAAGCCTGTAAATGCAGGAATTAAATAAACCCCACTGGTATCGGAAACTTCTCGCGCTAATGTTTCTGTTTCAGCTGCTGTTTTAATTAATTTAAGCGTATCACGCAGCCACTTAATGGTTGCACCCGCACAAAAAATACTACCCTCTAAACCATACGTTACTTTGTTTTCTAATCGATACGCTACGGTAGTTAACAATCGATTTTTAGATTGTACAAAGAGAGAACCTGTATTTAACAGCATAAAACATCCGGTTCCATAGGTACTTTTAATCATGCCTGGCGTAAAACATGCCTGGCCTACTGTTGCTGCTTGTTGATCGCCCGCAATGCCTGTAATAGGAATTTTTTCGCCGAATAATTCTTTATCGGTTTTACCAAAATCCGCACTGCTATCAAGCACTGTTGGCAACATCGTTTCTGGAATATGTAATTGCCGCAATATTTCTGTATCCCATTGTTGGGTGCGAATGTTAAATAACATAGTACGAGAAGCATTGGTTGCATCGGTTGCATGCACTTTACCTTGAGTCAATCGCCACAATAAAAAACAATCGACCGTGCCAAATGCAAGCTCGCCTCGTTCCGCTTTTTCGCGCGCGTGTGGAACATTTTCTAAAATCCACATGATTTTTGTTGCAGAAAAATAAGGATCCAGCAAGAGCCCCGTTTTTTCTTGCAAGGATATAGCAACGGGTTGTTTAGCTAATTCCTTGCATAAGGCGCTGGTGCGTCGATCTTGCCATACAATAGCAGGATAAATCGGTTTACCAGATTGCTTGTCCCAAAGAATTGTTGTTTCTCGCTGATTTGAAATACCGATAGCAGCAACGTCTTTGGCGGATATATTCATCTTTTTTAAGACTTGCTGACAACACACATAAGTATTGGTCCAGATTTCTTCGGGATCTTGCTCAACCCAACCATCTTCTGGATAGAATTGTTTTAAATCAATTTGATGTTGATTAAGCGGAACGCCTAAATGGGAAAAAATCATTGCACGACTACTCGTCGTTCCCTGGTCAATAGCCAACAAAAATTTACTCACTAGGTCTCCTTAAAACTTGCAAAAGCGGTATAATAACCATTTTTTTGCGGAATGAACACGTCCATGGAAAATATTGATGTCTTTATTGTGGGTGGCGGCATTAACGGTACAGCGATTGCAGCCGATGCCGCAGGGCGGGGATTATCTGTTATATTGTGTGAAAAAAATGATCTTGCTTCAGGCACGTCCTCTGCAAGCACGAAATTAATTCACGGAGGATTGCGCTATTTAGAATCGTATGAATTAGGTCTTGTTAAAACAGCGTTGCGCGAACGAGAAGTGCTCATGCAGAAAGCCCCTCATCTTATTGCCCCGCTTGAATTTATTTTACCGCATGAAAAACATTTACGACCTATGTGGCTTATCAGAATAGGGTTGTTTCTGTATGATCATTTAGCCAAAACATCTTTACCTCATTCAAAGCGTATCCATTTTAAAAAAGATGCGCGAGGAAGCAGCTTGTTAACTAAATTCAAACAAGGATTTTCATATTATGACTGCTGGACGGATGATGCACGTTTAACCTTACTGAATGCCTTGGCTGCAAAGGAACATGGCGCCACTATTTTAACTCAACATGAATATATTTCTGCTGCTCGAGAAAACCATCACTGGAAAATTCAGGTAAAACAGGCTTCCACGCAAAAAACATTTTACGCCAGGGTATTAATTAATGCGGCTGGCCCATGGATTAATCAAGTTCAAGCAACTATCAGCAAAAAATTATTTAATCTTCAATTGGTCAAAGGAAGCCATATTGTAGTCCCAAAATTATTTTCTGGAGAATTCGCCTATATTTTGCAAAATCTGGATAAACGGATTATTTTCGCGATTCCTTATCAAGATAAATTTACCTTAATCGGCACAACAGATGTGGCGTGTTCTAATGATGATATTAATCATATAAAAATAAGCCGTGGCGAGGAAAGTTATCTCTGCTCTATTATCAATAAATATTTTAAAAAAACGATTTCACCACATGATATTATTTGGTCTTATTCAGGTGTGCGTTGTTTGCAAGGTAATAGTACAGGAAACTTATCCAAACTGAGTCGTGATTATAAATTAGCGTTTGATAATGAGAATAATGTACCACTATTAACAGTGATCGGTGGGAAAATCACAACGCACCGCCGTTTAGCCGAAGAAGCCGTGAATAAATTAACCCCCCTTTTTCCTGCCATGCGGCCCGCTTGGACAGCATCAGCACCCTTACCTGGCGGCGATTTTGTCAATCATGATTTTCAAAAATTTTATACGGAATTTAAAAATAATTTTTCCTGGTTACCAGAAAAAATTGCGCATCATTATGCAAAAAATTATGGAACGCGTGCTTATTTAATTTTAGATAATGCGCATCAATTAGCTGATTTAGGCAAAGAAGTGGTGCCGGGATTGTATCAAAAAGAATTGGATTATTTAATTCAACATGAATGGGCAAAAACAGCGGAAGATATACTCTGGCGTAGAACTAAATTAGGATTGACGTTAAGTCAAGAGGAACAGCAGAAATTGACAGATTGGTTTAGAACAGCAACATTGTTTTTTTAATCATTTCAGCATATAGTATGCCGTTGGTATAAAAATAACCATTAGGAGATTATTATGTTAAAGAAAACTACATTGATAGGGTCAGTTATAGCGTTATTCAGCTTACCTGTTATCGCGAGCGCTAATTTGGATACGATCAATAATACCAATGAAGATTCTGCAGTGCGAATCACGTCGAATATACTGAAGCCCTGTTCAGGATCCACAGGTCACTACACTCCAGCGCATGGTGAAAGTCAGACAACTCCGTTACAAGTCAGATTATTATGTACAAAGACAAGCGGCATATGCACAGCAGACATGTATCCTTCAAAAGATTGCAGTGGAGAAAAAATTGCAACTGTTTCCATTGATTTAAGTACTTTAGCAGTGAATGTAGACCAGATCTATGATACGCATTATGTTATTACTTCCACGGAATCAAAAGTAGAAATCAACTATAGCAAGTAAAAAAACAAAAGCCGTCTATGAAGACGGCTTTTACTACAAACAAATTAAGTAATATCCCATGTTACCTGAAAACCAAATACATCTGCATTGCCGCGCACAGAACCATCGGTAGTTGTAATTTGGCTGCCCACTGTCTGCTCTACATTATGAATGCGGGTGTTCATTGCAAAAACATGCGTCCAACCCATGTCCAAACCAATCGTTTTGCTTGCTTGGTAATGTGTGCCTAATGCCAAGGCAATACGATCGCTATCAGGTGCTTGTAAATTGCGATAATAATTATTAGAAGGTGATTGATCATATCCCATACCGCCGCGCAGCATCCACTGCGCATTGATGTGATAATTTGTTCCAACAGAATAATTCCATGTATTATGGTAATGCTGCGGGATAATAACAGTAATAATACCGCTAGTGCTATCACTTGTAGCAGCAGCTATATTTTGTAATACGAGTTGATTGAAAACGCTCCACTGCGTATACGACACTGTGCCCATCACATCCCAAACTGGATTGATCGTTTTAAATAAACTGAGCGTCGTTGTTGCGGGTAAGGTAATATTCGCTTTTAATTGATTTGATTGCTCAAACAGCGGTGGATTGCCATCATTTGCTAATTCCCCTGTAAATTTACTGGCGCCTTGCAAGTGATGTGTAATTTTAGAATAATAACTGAGGCCAATACGTGTTTGTTCATTGATTTGATACAGGATACCCGCATGATATCCATATCCAGTACTTCTTCCTACATTATCTGATGTCGTATCAAAGTCAGGCGAATCCATTCTTCCGGCTATTAAGTCAAATTCGCCTCTCGCAATTTCCGCATCTAATCCTGCGCCTAGAGATAATTTATTATTTACAGCAAACCCCAACGAAGGAGCAACATCGATTATCTGCAATGATGTCAATGTTCCAACGTAACGCGTCGTAGCATCAGTGCCATAATCTGTTTTAAGCCCAAATGGCGACACCACACTGAAACCAAAGACAAAGCTGTCATTAAGAGGGGCGGCATAATGCAATGCAGACAAAACATTAAAACCACCTCCCTGCGCTACTGCAGGTGTTGTACTATCATTGAGCTTCCCAAAAACATCTCGTATCGTGCCTCTAAATTTAAAATTCGTCACAATAGGATCCACTGCAACGACCAACTGCTGATTATGAATTCGAACTAATCCTGCTGGATTGTAATAAGAAGTACTGGCATCTTCAGCGCTTGCTGCCCTGCCAGCATGGTAATTACCAATGCTTGCGCCATCTTGTTCCCACAATTGAAATGCTGCGGCCATTGCAGTGTGCGTAAAACCCAGCATGCCGCTAGCCACCATACTTAAAAAAAGTTGTTGAAAATGAAACCGCTTCACAGTAAAACCCTCCCCCTTACTACAATCTCTTCTCTTATTGCTAGTGGAGAAATATGTGATCAATTTTGTGAGTTGCTAGAATACAGGATTCGTAAAACAAAACAAGAAATTTATCTAGCCTAATCTTGCTCAATTATGTTAACTTTTATCTCATTTTCTACATTTAGGAGACTAAAATGGCATTGACTCCCTCAAACATGCTGCCCTTGGGCACGAAAGCGCCTGAATTCAATTTGCCTGATTGTCGCAGCGGAAAAAATGTTTCTCTTCAACACATAAAATCCGATATTGCAACAGTCATTCTGTTTATTTGCAATCATTGTCCTTATGTTAAACACATTCAAACTCGATTAGTTGAGGTTATAAAAAAATATCAAGCGAAAGGGATTAGCTTTATTGCAATCAATTCGAATGACACTCAAAAATATCATGCTGACAGCCCTGAGAATATGCGTAAAGAAGCAGAAATGCACGATTATACATTTCCTTATCTTTTTGATGAAACACAAACCGTTGCCAAAGCCTATCAAGCCGCGTGTACGCCAGATCTTTATGTATTCGATCACAACCTTGCCTGTGTCTATCGCGGACGATTTGATGATTCGAGCCCGGGTAATAACATTCCTGTCACAGGAAAAGAATTAACTGCTGCATTAGATGCGATTTTATCCGGTAAGCCAGTGAATACAGATCAACAGCCAAGCGTTGGATGTAATATTAAGTGGAAAAAATAAAATTTGCTGCTCTACAGTTAGCTTCGACTTTAAAAAAACTTTTTGCAGCGAGAAAATGAATTGTAAACAGCCCCTAAATAAATGTCATTGCGAGCGAGCGCCGTTTGCGAGCGTGGCAATCTTCTTTATAATTCTCATAACTGTTTACTTACTTAAAAGAATCTTTATAACATGGCAAATCGCTTTCTTTAAATTGGGGTTCTGAGCTTGGAACGGATTAATTATTTAATAGCACTGTTTTTGCTTCTCATAAGCAGCCCCCTGTGGGCCGAAAATAAGCCTTTAAATTTGGCTGAATGCTTTGAGCTTGCCAAAAATTTTCATGAATCCATTCCCCTGACTGTCGAAGATATTAAACAAGTTCAG
>CAZAEO010000093.1:0-8290 GCA_964484285.1 uncultured Coxiellaceae bacterium
AGATGCGTGTCAAATGTGATGCTATTTGTGACCTATCCCATGTTACCTACTATACCAGCGAAGGCATCCCAGAATCATCTTTTGGATGAATGCAAATCTAGTTTACATTTTTTTATTGTTCTCTCACTATCAGCTGTAGAGTCAGAAGCTAACAAATCCTTCTGTATAGCACCTTGCTTCTGCAATCTAATCATGGTGTAGTCATGACCTAATTGATCACCGAATAATGTGAGTTCTTCTGCTGTTAATTTTTTAAGTTTAAGTGGTGAGCGAAAACAAATACATGCTCCTTGAATTTTCTGAGTATACTCATCCTGAATATTCGATATTAAAACTTTTCCATCAAGCACGTTAAGATAATTACTGATAAATATTAATCCCCTCCCTCTCCCACCACACATTTCTGAATCTTGTTGTTTTTTAGAAACTATTTTGTCTTTTTTATTTAATGTATCTAAAATATCTCGATCAAAACCTTCCCCCTGATCTATCATATTTATGCAGGAAAGATTCGCAGCCTCATCCATTGTAAAAACAAGAGAACACGTAACTTTTTCAAAATGAATGATCTTATCTTGCGGCAATGATCCAGATTGCAGATATTCTTTATATTCATCAGGTTGTAAAACAGAAAAAATAGTTTTTTTGTATTCTGAATCCCTCACGTTTTTCACAAGTTCATCAAAATGATTAGCAAACGTTAGCCATACTGGGGAATTTAAAAATTCATCTCCTAATTTTTGTAATATATATTTTTTTATTTGAGATAGGATGACTTGATTTAAAGAATATATTCTGTAAGTTTTATTTTCTTTTTTAGTATGAAAAATTCTATCACTTCCGTCTTTAACAGTGTTGCTATAACAATTTGCTTCAATTTGTATATCCATTGCTAATTTTTTTTCAGCAGAATCACATAATAATTTGCTTTCGTTTTCTTCTAGCAAGGTGATTTTAAAATAAGATTCGTCCGTTATGCTTTGCATATTCACAATACGTTCTGATCGATTCATCCTTGGGCTATTGCTGGCAGAAGACAAAAATAAACTATCATTACTACTAGAACGGCTCATGCTATTGGTACTAGTGCTTGTACTAAAAATACCGCAAGAGCTCGTATCTGAAAAAATACTATTACTACTATCAGAATGACGTATTTTAAATCCGTCGCAATTATTGTCTTCCTGGCTAGCTTCCTCTTCAGGATTTTCCTCTTTACTATAATCTGGTTCCGCATGGGGATTAACTGTTAAGAACCGTCTTTTATTTTTTCTTGCAGCTGCCATGTTTTTACCTTTGAATTCTTACAGTAACGGACCATTGTCCTAAATTCAGCCGTTGCAATTGCTGAACTGAGGATTATAAAAATTTTATCTTAACAGATCATTAAAGATTGATCCTATTTTGGTCTTTTTATACTAATTACTCTTTATTTTTCAAATAGTTAAAAATATGGAATTAATTTTTTAAGGCCCTAATATCTTTGCCAAAAAAATGCTTTAATGCAGTTAGCATATGGTTAGCGGGTGATTGTTTGGCAAATGCTGTAGTCAGATCATTTGTCCACTTACCTGTTTCAAGATTAACTAATATTGGCATCATCGTAGATGGATCTTGCGGATAAAGTGCAAGTACCCACGAGCCATAAAAATCTGCGTATTGTTTACTTGAAATAATTAGCTGCAGCATACTGTCTTTTACTACAACTCGGGTCGTGTGCGGATCAATACGAAAATAATCTATTCCTTCAAACAATACTTTACGTTCTTCTGGGTGAACAGAACGAATGGCTTCAGGTGAAAAATCACTTTCAGTAAAAAAATCAGAACGCATAGCAACAACAGATTTTTTACCAAACACATACTCTTGCAAAGAAACACCATTTATTTTTGCATGCGGCAAATGCAAATAAGCAAGCAGAGTTGCTTTGATATCCATTAAGGATACAAGACCAGGAATAATTTTTTCTTGATTTGGCTTTATACCAAAAGACCGAAAAGCAAGTACTGTATGATATTGTGGTAAACCAAGCACATCAGTGCCATGCCCGCCAGACATATTGGTTTTCTCGTGACTCGCGGTTGGAGGATAAAAATGTGGCATAACTGCGTTTTTATTTTGCTTACCCGCAATAAACAAGTCAGGATCTGTAATACGATCCCCTGGTATTTCAACTGCTTCACCATGATCTGACAATAAAATAACAATACTATGTTCTAAAAATTTATTTCTTTTTAAGAGCCGCATAAAATCATCAAATTGTTGATTTACTCTGCCAATTGCCGCCTGATAATGATGCAATGATACCTTTTTAACTGGCAAACCAGCCCAGACATAAGGAAAATGGGGTAAACAAAAATGCACTGCAAGAAAAACAGGTTTATTACGTGGCTCAGCAAGCACCGGCTGTAAACGTGTTAAAAAACTGTTTGGCTGATAGGTTGCAAAAACAGCACGATTAGCATAGCTATAAGGAAATAAATATTTTCCTACTACTGTATTAATCAATAAATTTGATAAAGGAAAATCATTTAATGTTCCCAGTAGAAAATCATTAAACCCGATCGGAGGAGTCACTGTTTCATCAAAACCGTAACGTTGATCAATGTTGCTAAAACGTGTTTCATCTGTTGCAAAAATCGTTTTATACCCATGCTGACGTAAAATAGCAGGTAATGTAGTATTAAATTGCAAATGACTTTGATCACCCAGATTAGTACGAATGGTATTTAACTTGGGATAGACACCCGTCAACATACTCACCCAAGAAGGAAAGGTTCTGGCCAATGGAGTCAATGATTCAGAAAATACGGTTGCATGATCTAGAAACTGATCGATATGTGGCGAAATCTGCGCATAGCCAAAAAAACCTAAAAAATCCGGTCTTAATGAATCAATACCAATTAAAATAATATTAGGTTTCTCAGGAGTAGCAGCATCCGCCATTGCTGTTTTATGATGCATGATGAAACCAAGCAAAATAATCATTCCAGCGCTTAATCCAAACAAGATTGACTTTGATTGTTTTCGTAGAATTAAGCCCAATCCATATATCGCCACACAACAGGCTAAAAATAAAATGCTAGAAAAAATAGCAAATGCTATTTTAATAATAGACAAATCGATTGCGCCCAACATAACAGATGAAAATTTTGAATTAGGAAATAACAGTCGGTTTACTAATAAAACTGCAATCAAAGCAATACACCACAATACAATGCCCATGATATCTATTTTTTGCGATGGCCATTGCAACGCAACGCTTATTAATTTAGCTATTCCCCAGATCAACACAATAAAAGCTAAATGCACAATAAACTGCGCCAATATAAAATAGATTATTCCTGGAATAACTAAAAAAGGAATAGCTAGATGATTTGCAACTAACTTAAAATCACCCAAATACATCCAACTGCATTCAATTAAAAAACTGACTTCCATTAAAATTAAAAAAACAGTGAGAACAAACAAATAGGTGAATAAATTGCTTTGTTGAATAGCATTATCAGTACTCAATTGTTCCTCGTTATTAAGCTTAGACATTCTTTTCTATGTTTTTACTTCCATAAGAAATTTTATTTTGTCTCGCTCCATGCATGAGGTCTTCCGTTGCAAAATCATCCACCGCAATGACTTTTTGACGCGCTTCTTCTGCTTGTAGAATAATATCTAGTTGATCTTGAGAAATCAGTTGCTTAATAAAAGCTTGTTTTGCTTGTTCTTCTATCGTCCCATTACGTAATAACCCTTCATTAACTGCTGCTCTTAATCTTTTTTCGATAGGTTCGGCTGTAATGGTTTTAAGTAATGCATCCTCTAGCAACGCAGGCATATTGCCAGGCACAGCCGAAACAAACGCACCCTCTGTTAAACGGTAACGAGAAGGCGTTTGATTTAAGATAAGCTGAGCAACCTTATGTCCTATTTTATCACTTGGTTTTGCAAAATGCCTGCCGAGCGGAAAAATTAATATTCTTAAAAAAACGGCAACCCATCTATTAGGAAAATTCTTTAATAATTCATCAAATCTTTGCTGAATTTCATATAAACACGTTAACCCAGCCCAACGTACAAGCGGTAAATCATCGCCGTTTTTCCCCTGATTATGGTAATGTTTTAAAATAGCGGATAATAAATAAAGATAACTTAAAATATCCCCCAGGCGAGCCGAAATAGCTTCTTTACGTTTGAGTGTCCCACCTAATACCAACAGAGAAATATCCGCCACCAGTGCAAATGCCGCACTAAAACGTGTTGCTTGCTGAAAATACCGTTTTGTTTTTCCCTGAGGTACAATGACAACCCTGCCACTCGTTAACCCTAAAACCAAACTACGCACTAAATTACTCATAGTAAAGCTCATATGCCCGATTAACGCATCGTCAAAGGCAATCAAGCTTTCTGTTTCATTTTGGTTTTGCGCTGCCTCAAATTCAGAAAAAACGTAGGGATGACAACGCATTGCACCTTGTCCAAAAATAATTAAACAACGCGTCAGAATATTAGCGCCCTCCACTGTGATTGCAATAGGAGCTGATTCACACGCACGTCCAAGATAATTTTTGGGGCCCAGGCAAATTGCTTTACCGCCATGAATATCCATCGCATCATTTCCTACCATACGCCCCATTTCTGTAACATGATACTTAGTGATAGCCGAAGCAATTGCAGGCTTCTCGCCAGAGTCAATAATCGCGGCCGTAAATGAACGAACAGCATCCATGATATAGGTATAGCCCGCAATCCGTGCTAATGCTTCTTCAATCCCCTCAAAACGTCCAATAGGCACGTTAAATTGACGACGAATGCGCGCGTAGGCACCCGTGGTATAGGTAACCTGTTTTGCACCACCTAAGGCACTTGCAGGTAATGAGATTGCCCGGCCTGCAGCCAAACACTCCATTAACATACGCCACCCATGACCCGCCATTTTGGCTCCGCCGATAATCCAATCAACCGGAATAAAGACATCTTTTCCCTGAACAGGGCCATTTTGAAAAACAATATTAAGTGGAAAATGTCGCCGGCCAGCAGTGACACCAGGTGTCATCCGAGGAATAAGGGCGCAGGTAATCCCAAGGTCTTTTTTATCGCCCAGTAGATGTTCAGGATCATATAGTTTGAATGCTAACCCAATAACAGATGCTATTGGAGCAAGTGTAATATAGCGTTTATTAAAATTTAATCGAATGCCTAATGTCTTTTTGCCATCCATCTCCCCCCAACACACAACACCTTTATCACGCATTGCACCCGCATCTGATCCCGCTTCAGGACCAGTCAAAGCAAAACAAGGAATTTCTTCGCCCCGCGCTAAACGAGGTAAATAATAATTTTTTTGTTCGGCGGTTCCATAATGCATTAACAATTCTGCAGGGCCTAACGAATTAGGCACAGCAATCGTAGAAGCAACAGACCCACTTTTACTATATACCTTTGTTAAAATTTGTGAATGTGCATAAGCAGAAAATTCCTTCCCGCCATATTCTTTAGTAATAATAAGTGCAAAAAAACCTTGTTCTTTTAAAAAAGCCCACATCTCTGGTGGTAAATCAGCCCGATTATGTGTAATGTCCCAATCATCAATCATGCCACATAATTCTTCCACAGGTCCCTGGATAAAAGCTTGCTCTTCTTCAGATAATTCAGGTTTAGGTAGGCTTAATAAATGACTCCATCGCGGATTGCCACGAAATAATTCTCCCTCCCAACCAACAGTACCTGCTGCCAGCGCATCACGCTCCGTACGAGACATAGTTGGCATTACTTTGCGATAAAAATTTAACACCGGTTTGCTAAAAAACTTATAACGCAATGATGTAACATGCAGCGGAATAAAAATGCCCAATAAAAAAATCCATGCTATCGCTATGCCCCATACTGATAGATCACTTAATCGCGTCATCAGTATCAAAAAAACAACACATGCTAATGTCCAGACATTTAATCTGGCACGGTTATATGCTAATGTGCCAAATAATCCAACTATAGTTAATAACCAAATCCATCCCATGAATTTTTCCTCTCGCTAATGTCAAACAGACCCAACTAACCAGTTAAATAGGCTCTAAGAAAATAGTAATGTTACTCAGTATTTTTATTCGCGCCTATAGCAAAAATAATATATGCCATAGATAAAATAAAATAAAACCATATATGGTGATAAGCCCCACGACCCAACCAAGCAGCAATAGTGCTTAGAACAATGGCTGGAGTGAGCGCAACTATCGTTAATTTCAATATATCAACATAGACAATCCTGATCCCAAGCAAAACTGCTATCAGTTTGCCTAACACAGCATAAATAAGACTTTGCACTAAACGATACAAAAATGAACCCAATAAAAATACAGGCAGCAAAATAACCCAGAGCCATCCCACAAATTTCAGAGCAGATTCTTTTGTTTTGTTCGAATCAATATGAATCTCATAATTGGTAGGTATTTTTTTTATTTTGACTGTATCATTATCAGCATACATTATCTTATCTTTTGTTATTAATACATGACTACGTGCTTCTTCTAAACTTTTATATTTGTTGCTGGTATCGATAATCATGATCACTTCTTTCGTTTCAGGATTCTTTATCAAATAAGGACGATTTTCAGGAGTGATCAGAACACCTTTTTCAATACGGATAAAATGCGGCAACTGCGGAACAACAACATCAATAAACTGTACAACACTTTGATTAAGAGTAGGTTGAATGCGAAACATCATCGCAACCCAACAAATAGTCAGTAATAGTAAAAGATATAATAATACCCCAGCGCCCCAGTTTTTTTTGACATCACGATATAAATCACGTGAATAAAACGACATGTACATCGCTTGTAAGCAACCATATTGTTTCATGTATTCTCCTTCCTTACTTTTTTGCTTAATCCAAAAAAATTATTGATGCTCTTTGGCTACAGCATAAACTCCTGGCGCATTACGTAAATACTCTTCATAATCCAAACCAAAACCGACTAAATAATGATTCTCTGCATGTACTCCAATAAAATCCGGTTCAAAATTTACATTTTTCTCTCTTTCACGGATTTTATTCACCATGACTGCCGTATACACTGCTTTTGCACCAAGTTGATTACAATAATCGATGATAGCTGCTAATGTTAATCCACCATCCATCACATCATCCATAATCAAGACAGAGCGATCCTTTAATGATTGCCGAGGCTCTACTAACCAATGCAAATCTCCACCACGTGTAGTACCGCGATAGCGTGTTGCATGAATATAATCCACTTCCAATGGAAAATGTAACCGTGTTAGCAAGTGACCAGCTGGAATAAGTGCCCCTATCATAACGCACAAGATAAGAGGATTCTTATCTTTCAACTTATGCGTTATGTCTTGTGCCATTTTATCAAGCGCAGCATTCAATTGATCCATGTTATAAAGGCATTCCATTTTTTCAAAAACATCCTGAATTTTATCAATGGTTTTCATAAGCTGTATTACCTTTTATTTTGCCGGATGATATCAAATTACATCATTATAACGTCTATATTATCTTGCGCTAATTATCCTAAATTCGGCAGTTGTAACCTGCTGCAAAGGTTTACTGCCGAATTTAGGATTATACGAATTTTTTAGAGGAAAAACGATGTGTTTGATGTGTTTATAGTAGCAATTCCTGTTAAAGAGATAGAAAAACCTTGAAAATCTAGTGCACAACTGCTATTTCCGAGTAATATAAAGAGCCGATAAGGATGATAAGTAATGAAAGAAATAGCTGAATTACTCACTATTCGAGACATGTTACGCTGGACGATTAGCCGTTTCAACGAAGCTGGATTGTGTTATGGCCATGGAACCGATAGCGCCTGGGATGAAGCTGTTGCATTAATTCTTCACACCTTACACCTACCACATAATATTGATCCAAGCATAATAGATGCCCGACTGACAACCAGTGAACGAAATACTCTCTATAACATCATTCAGCGACGCATTGAGGAGAGAATTCCTCTGGCTTATTTAACACATGAAGCCTGGTTTGCCGGACTAGCCTATTACGTAGATGAACGCGTCCTTATTCCACGATCGCCATTAGCAGAACTGATTGAAAACCAATTTCAACCGTGGGTTGAACCAGAACAAATTCATTCCATTTTAGATTTATGTACAGGCAGTGGCTGTATCGCAATTGCATGCGCAAACGTATTTCCAGAAGCAGTTATTGATGCAACAGACATTTCAGTGGATGCACTTGCTGTTGCAAAAATGAATGTCTTGCGGCATCAAGTAGAAAATCAAGTACATCTCTATCAAGCCAACTTAT
>CAZAEO010000094.1:0-8146 GCA_964484285.1 uncultured Coxiellaceae bacterium
AGAATGGAAAATCCCAATCTATCTAGAATGACAAAACCACTTTCCCTTGCGCCTTCCCCGATTCTAATAAGGCATGCGCATCACTAACGTTTTCCAATGCAAATGAATGAGGATCCACAAGGGGTTTTACATTTCCCTTGTCAATAATTTCAGTTAGTTTTGTCAATATTTTTCCATGCTGTTCACGACCTTGATTGGTTAATAACGGTAACAACATAAATACCACATGCAAACTAAGCCCTTTATTATGTAAAGGAGTTAAATCATGCGTTGAACGAGCCGCAATTGTTACCACAATTCCATTCTGGGCTGCTGCCGCGAAAGAACGGTCCAAGTTAGAGCCCCCTACTGTGTCAAACACAACATCGAAACCTTTTCCATAAGTTAAACGCTGTACATATTCTTCCACATTTTCTTCTTGTGCATTAATCACTTCATCTGCACCTAATGATTTGGCTAAGAGAAAATCCGCTTGTTTTAACACTGTGGTGGAAATTTTTGCATTACACCACTTGGCTAGTTGCACAGCAATATGCCCCACACCTCCTACTCCGCCATGGATTAAAACATGCTGATGTTGTGTTAGATTTGCCTTGGTAAATAGCGCTTCCCATGCTGTAATGCTGACTAATGGCAGCGCTGCTGCATCACGCATCGAAAGTGAATGGGGTTTTTTAGCAAGTAACTTGCTATCCGCAAGCATGTATTCCGCTAGTGCGCCTGAAGATCCCCGTAAACCGCCTGCGTAACCATATACTTCGTCACCTATTTTAAAATGAGTGACATCATCTGCTGCAGCATGAATCACCCCTGCAACATCCCCATGTAAAACAGCTGGAAAATCAGGCGCAATAGCCGCTACAGCACCACTTCTGATTTTGCAATCAATTTGATTCACACTGGTTGCCAATACTTTTATTAAAACATGGCCTGCTTTCAGTATAGGTTGAGGAATATCTGACAATTCAAAAACAGTAGGGTCCCCAAACCGCGTAATCACTTGTGCTTTCATCATCAACCTCATCTTCGGTTATACTATTTGGTTAATCCATTTTGGTGAATTATAATGCAATGGCGATTATCTACCATTATTTTATTTCTGCTCCTAATAGGACCCGTCAATCTTATGGCTAAAGAAGTGACATTAAAAGAAAAAATAGGGCAAATGCTTATCATAGGCTTCAAAGGAACAGAACTACATTCTGATGATGTTATTGTTAAAGCCATTTTGACGCAACAAATTGGTGGAGTTATTTTGTTTGATTATGATTTCCAAACAAAAACATTTGATCACAATATTAAAAATCCTGTGCAATTAAAACATCTTACCCAACAACTACAAAATTACGCGCATCAAGCAGCAAAAAATCAGCAAAATAATTTAACGCCTTTATTTATCAGCATTGATTATGAAGGTGGCAAAGTAAATCGTCTGAAAGAAAATTATGGTTTTCCTAAAACCTTATCCGCTGCTGAGCTTGGCCAAAGAACCCTAGCTGAAGCTGCGCAATATGCCGAACAAATGGCAGCAACACTTGCTAATTTAGGTATCAATATAAATTTTGCGCCTGTTATTGATGTCAATGTGAATCCAGACAATCCCGTCATTGGTAAATTAGGTCGTAGCTTCTCAAGTGATCCACAAAAAGTGATAGAGTATGCTGCTATTTTTTCTAAAGCATATCATGCGCATGGAATCTTATGTGCTTACAAACATTTTCCAGGACACGGCAGCTCAACAGATGATACGCACGCTGGATTTGTAGATATCACCCAAACATGGAAAGCATACGAGCTCGATCCTTATAAACAATTATTGCAACAACCTGGTGCTTGTTCTATGGTGATGACTGCGCATGTCGTTCATTACGGATTAGATAGCAAAGGCTATCCTGCCAGCCTTTCTGCTGCGATAACCAAAGAACTTCTTCGAGGATCACTTAATTTTAATGGTGTAGTAATAACAGATGATATGCAAATGAAAGCCATCGCGGATCATTATGGCTTAGCTGATGCCATTCGACTTGCCATTAATGCAGGTGCCGATATGTTTATTTTTGGAAATCAATTAGGGACTACACCACAAGATCCTCAACACATTGTCGACATGATTTATACAGACGTGATGACAGGTAAAATTTCTGAAAACCGCATTAATGAAGCTTATCAGCGCATTATGCAACTGAAAAAAGCATGAAATACGACAAGTATTCCCGCACTTTTTCTCAATCAGAACATTTCAACTTCTTGCAATCTGGATGTTAAAATCTCGCATTTTGAGGTGTAATGGGTATATGCAATGCGCGAATGTGCGATACATGATATGGGGATAATTAATTGGATGCTACGCAACTTTCGATCTTAAATCTCACCTAAAATATTATTTTTTATTTGACTATATTCATTAGTATATATATACTAATGAATATGTGGACAATATACGAAAAGAAATCGCTACTTAAGTCAATTAAATCAATACCATTACGTATTCGAAAAGAATATGAAGTCTGGAAAAGAATAGTTGAATTGCAAGGGATACAAGGATTGCGAATGATAAAAGGTTACTATGACGAAGCATTGCTGGGTGAATGGAAAGGGTTTCGCTCTTCAAGATTATCTTTGCAATGGCGCGTTATTTATAAAGTCCAAAAAGAACAGCTTGACGTGTATGTTATAGATATTAACGAGGTATAAAATGAAATTAGATAAAAAAGCTTTTATAAAAGCAAAAGTTCACTGCCACGTTACTCCTGGCGAAGCACTTCGAATGATTCGGGAATTACAAGGTTTAAGCCAAAGTGATTTGGCTACTAAAACAGGCATTAGTCAATCAAATATATCTGCTCTTGAAAGTAATACTAGGCAAATGGGAAGGGAGCGCGCAATTATTTTCGCACGCGCCTTAAAAGTTCACCCGTCTGTACTTCTTTTCCCAGACTTCGATATGGAAAGAGTAGCTTAAACCTAAATTCGGCAGTTGCAACCTGCTGCGAAGGTCTACTGCACTGAATCTAAGAATTTTTTTCCTGCTTTTTTATCTGAACCGTACAGGTGAGTACTGTTTCGCTAAAAAAGCACGAAAATATTCACATAATGGCATTAAAACTGATAGAGAAACCCTACATTTAAACGATTGTCTTTAGTTCTGCTTAAATTATCGAGCGCACCGTAACCAAAAGAATGCAAGAATTCGCCGCGTACATCCCAGTTTTTGTATAATTTTGTTTGCATGCCTAAACCTATCTGAGGCGCAGCATCAGTAGAATGAAAGACAGGATAACGTAATGCTTCACAGCCCACTCTCAGATAAGCCATAGTATCTTGATAAAGAATAATACCAGGAATCAAACTGATACCTAACCCATACTTTGCACGATTAGCTTGATTATTGGAAAGTGGAACAGAACCAAATTCTGCAAATATTTCTTGCCCAAAATAATAATCTTGTTGTTCTCCAACTACTTTACCTATTCCAACAAATGTGTTTTCCATTAATCCTGTATATCCACCCGTATTATGTATACCTATTCCCACTCCCGCATAAGGAGTCGCTTTAGCAAATACAATCTCTGTGCTTAACGCTAAGAGAACAGACGTGATCAGTAATTTCTTCAACATAATTTAATCCGTTTAGCAAAAATAAGTTGTTAACACAAAACAATATTTTACGCTTATGCAACATGTAGGGTAGTATACTACACTACTAGAGACAGCTGCAAAATGAGTAGAATCGTTCAAATTTTTGTACAATTTGTTTCGCTTCACGAATGATTTCTGAGGGAGTGATGGTATGAAAAAGACAGTGCTCATCATTAACGTTGATTACTGCCGACACAGTCTACTATTTTGAATGGGTTGATACCTATTTTTTGTTGAGCGATACGGATTAATATCCAATCCACCTCTTCTGGTATAACGACCGTATACCGTTAATTCTCTTGGCTGACAATATCGCATAATATCCATAAAAACTCTTTCGATACATTGCTCATGAAATTCATTATGGTTTCGAAATGAAATAATATAACGCAGCAATCCTTCCCGATTGATTTTTGGTCCTTTATAGGCTATCTGTATGCTGCCCCAATCTGGTTGATGAGTAACTAAACAATTAGACTTCAATAAATTTGAACACAACGTTTCTTCCACAATAACAGCTTCCGCTTGTAAAAAAGCGGGGTCAATCCTGTAAGAGGAACATTGAATATCCAATTCATCCAAACAAATTCCGGCAAATCCGACAAACAGTTTTTCCTCTTGCAAAAAATCTAATGGCTTAATTTTGACTGACACGGACGCACCAATGCGATTTGTCAGATCTTGTTTGATGAGCTCTTCTATTATTTTGACACTTTTGAAACAAGCATTGTTTAATGAATTGAAATAAAGTTTCATTGATTTAGATTCAATGATATTAGGAGAATCACAGCCATAACATATTTCTGCTAAGGCAACGATCGGCTTACCCTTTTCATTTAACCAGGACACTTCGTAATGATTCCATAGATCAAAGCCAAAAAAGGGTAATTTATCTGGAACGCCTATTTCATCTCGTTTGGTTTTTCTCGGTATCGGAAAAAGCTTATCTGGATTATAGAGAGAATCATACGCAGATTGTTTGCCAAGCTCTGAATGTTCAGGTTGCTGTACCATGATTGTTATACTGCACATCACATAAAATGATGCGCAGTATACCGAAAATACACCTAAAAATGAAGGAAAACGATGCTCACATTAACTCAACGCAATCAACACACCGAGTGAATATAAGTCCGTACTACCTGTTTTACCATTCCCACGTGCACGTGCCCATTGGCCAACAAAAGCAGCTCTTTGTGAGACATTATAAGATAAACCTAATCCATAATAAGGACTATACACATTGGCACTAGCTGAAGCACCTGTTGCGGTAAATATTTTTTTAGCATAACTATAAGCTACACCGAGCTTGCCTAATACACTAAAATTATAGCCCAACGGATAAGTGACTCTAGCAGCGAGATGAGAAGAAAAATGTTCTGTTGTAGCAACATTAGTTGTCCCTGTATTTTCAGTAGAATCATGATAATTTGTGTATCCTAATTCACCTGCGAATAAAAAGTTACGGTAGTTATAGAACTGATATCCCGCATCCGCACTCCAACCTGGACCCGTTTGGGTAACTGAATTAGTCGTGCTTCCCGCTGCTTTTTTATCATGAACACGTGAAACGCCTATATTACCTTCCACATACCAAGTTGGAACAAAGGCCGGCGTTATCACCACTATAGGAAGAGCACCTTCATCTTTGTACACTTTATGCATTTTGTGTTTTGCAAATGCAGTACTTGTTAACAAAGCGCATATTACTGTTGTCAATATTGCACGAAAAACATGTGAGATTGATTTTAGTTTCATTAGAATCTTCCTTATCTGTTAGAGTCCGCCAAATATGGCGCAGCCAGTGATTAAGGCGGTGAGGACTACAAGAATACCGATTTGGTAAAGAGTTTTTTTCATGATGATCATTCCTTTTATCAAAAATACATTTCCACTTACATTAAATTTTGGTATTTGCATACTTACTATAACAAAGTATGTTGTCACATAAAAAATGTGTTACTTATGTTAACGTGTTTTATTTATAGAGTAAATACGATATTGCACAAACTCTCTTCTAGGGACAAACTTACTAATTCTTTCTAATTCTTTGATGCTCTTTTCCTTCTGGCTTCTTTAGGATCAATGAGTAATGCTCGATAAATCTCAACTCGATCACCTTCTTTTACTTTGTCTGTTAATTCTTTTAATTGGCAAAAAATTCCGATTTTTTGTTTGGTCAAATCGATTTCAGGGAATATCGCTAATATACCTGATTGATGAATTACCATTTCAATAGTACTGCCAGCGGGCACCCAAACTGAAACAATACGCTGCCTATCAGGACGCGCATAAGCTACTTCAACTGCAATCAGGTTAGCCGTTCCCATAAATGTCTACTGCTCGTCGACAAAATGCATCTACCAAAGAATTAGCGATATGATGAAAAATAGGCTGAAATACTTTATCCACTAAATGACCCGTTAATTCGAACTCTAATTCAAGATTTATTTTACAACCCTGCTCACCTAATGCAATAAACTCCCATCTTCCTTCTAAATGACGAAAAGGACCTTTCACTAAAGTAATATCAATCCGCTCATAAGGATATAAATGATTACATGTAGTAAAACTTTTATGAATACCCGACCAAGTAATTTCAAGAGAGGCTTCAACTTCAGTATCCGCTCGGGTTATCACCTGACTCACCCGACACCAAGGCAAAAAACGAGGATATTCTTCTATACTATTTACCAGTTCGAACATTTGGCGCGCAGTGTAAGCAACCAATGCGCTGCGTTTAATTGTTGTCATTATTCAATATTACTCTATTTGACTTTGATCGTATGAGCATTATACTTCAACCCATGAAGCAGAAACATCACTCAAATGAAACACTTGCAGAAAACCGCAAGGCTTATCACGAATATTCTATTGAAGAACGCTTTGAAGCAGGCATTGTGCTGGAAGGCTGGGAAGTGAAAAGTTTACGTGCCGGTAAAGCGCAGCTTGACCAAAGTTATGTGTTGCTTAAAAATGGCGAAGCATGGTTATTCGGCGGACAAATTTCCCCTCTACCTACTGCATCTACCCATATTCACCCTGAGCCGCAACGCACTCGCAAATTATTATTACATCAACGTGAACTAGCTAGATTAATTGGTAGCGTTGAACGCAAGGGCTATACCCTCATCCCGCTCTCTTTATATTGGAAAGGCAAGCATATCAAATTGCAAATTGGTCTTGCCAAAGGTAAAAAAGCACACGACAAACGTGCTACAGAAAAAGAACGCGACTGGCAACGCCAAAAACAACGTTTATTGAAGGATTTCTAATGCAAATTTTCAAACCGCATCATGTAGCTGTTTCACAAGATGACATGGAAGGCAATCAGGGCATTGGTCGTTATGTTTTTCTGCCAGGTTCTGATGGACGCGCAAAAGATATCGCTGACTATTTTGAGACTGTTTCTGTCAAACAACACCCTCGAGGACATAATGTATATTTAGGGACCCTCAAGTCAGCGACGCATAAAATTGATGTGGCTTCCGTTGCATCTGGAATGGGTTGTCCAAGCACTGAAATTATTGTGCATGAACTTTATAATTTGGGTACAAAACGTTTTTTGCGCGTCGGAACATGCGGCACGTTACAACCTGGTTTCGTGAAAGTAGGCGATATTGTGAATGTCCAAGCATCTGTACGTGATGAGGATACTACCCGCCATTATGCGCCTATCGAAGTCCCTGCTGTTGCGGCATTAGAATTTATTTCATCCTGCATTCTTGCAGCTGAACATTTAAAGTTATCAGCTTCTCTACATACCGGAATCGTTCACTGTAAAAGTTCACTCTATGCGCGCGAATTGGCCGCAGGACCCAGAGCCTCTGAAAATCAAGCTTATCTTAATCTGCTCGCAGAATCAGGAATACTTGCCACTGAAATGGAAACGGCGATTCTGTTTATTCAATCACAACTTTATAATTATCAATTAATGCAACAAGGTGAAGGGCATCACTATCGCGTCCTAGCAGGTGCAATTTTAGGGATTATTGGTACCACCGACCATTTTGCAGACTCAAAAGAAGCTAATATCGCAATAGGTCATTCCATCCAAATTGCCTTAGAAACAATAAAAATCCTTGCGGCACAAGAACTTGTTCGATAAGATTTAACATTCAGATTTTAAGCGTAAAATAGCAAATTATGCTTATTTTCTAGACAATATGAGTGTTATTTAGGTTATACTTACAAATGGGGGCGACCCGGTTTCGACGTGGGTTGCGATGCTAGAGGGGCATGTCGAGGATGTAACTCACCTCGTAAATCATGTTACAAAATCATAGTTGCCAAAAACGACAACTTTTACAACGAAGTAGCAGTAGCTGCCTAGTTGTACCTCTCACCGACTGTGCTTGTACGGTCGGAGTTTACGTAAGTAAACATGAGGGGTCATAATATATAAGCTCGCAGCGAACTCTGCCCAAGACAAGTTGCTAAATCTAAACGGGATCGCTGCTTAATCATCCTGCCGATCGGGTGATAAGCGGTTAAATTCAATGATCTG
>CAZAEO010000095.1:0-7957 GCA_964484285.1 uncultured Coxiellaceae bacterium
CGCTTTCGCGGCCTCCTCAGAGCGAACGGTTTTTTGTCGTGTACAGAGCAAAATAATAGTCCGAAGCAGCATGGTAACATCCAGCTGCATCCAAACGTAAGGCAACATCTCCGCGTTTTTCTATTCGATATGCTAGTACCTTACCAAGATCGCCCGAGCCGCCTGTTAATAAAATTTTCATTTAGTTGTTCTTCAAATATCTTTCTAAATTGCCCACAACAGTTACCATGAGTTGTGTTAACTTCTTCATGTCTTTCTTAGAAAGAGTTTCATGCGCTATTTCAGTCATTGCGTGAGAGTGACCTGCTAGTTTTCTACACGCTTTTTTTGCTGCGAGTGTAAGATAAAAATTATAAACCCGTCTGTCATCTTTATTACGAATACGCTTAATTAATTCATCTCTTTCCATGCGATCTAACAAACGCACAACAGTTGATTGATCTAATCCAGCACTGTTTGCTAGCTCCATTTGATTTTGACCCTCTTTTTCCCATAACCGAATTAGGATAATAGTCTGTGCGTGCGTGATTCCAAGTGTATTTAAATTTTTATTAGCAACTTGTTCAAATAAGCGAGCCGCTTTTTTAAGCAAAATACCAGGATGATCCTCTATCTTAAATGACATGGAAATTTTCTCAGCATAGTTTAATCAAGGCGGCAGACAATAACATGCCATGCCATATAATGGCAATACATATTTTGATTAAGACTCCACTTAAGTATCAGATGAAAGCTGTACAATCCAGCCTCATTTCTAAAGGTGTCGAATTCGCCACCTTTAAGTTCTCTCAGGGGACATTGCAAAACATAATAAAATTGATACTATCTTTCTCGTTCATCTGCACAAAAGGAAAATAAAATTGGCTATTACTTTTCATCCAAATCCCGGGCTAATATTGCTATGTGATTTTTCTCCTGGCTTTAAAGAACCTGAAATGGTGAAGACTAGGCCAGTGATCGTTTTAACAGGGGCAATACAAGGCAGATCTCAATTAGTCACTATTGCACCATTAAGCACAGTAGAGCCCCAACCCCCTCAGCTATATCACTACAAAATCCCGAAACAGTCCATGCCTATGCTCGGCACATATCAAAAAGAGGATAGTTGGTTCAAAGGCGATATGGTTTATACCGTGGGATTTCATAGACTTAATTTAATCCTTCTTAATAAAAAAGGCCTCGATGGAAAACGCCAATATTTTAAAAATAGACTAAGCCGCGAACAAATGAAACAAATTTATCAATGTGTTATACATGGACTAAACCTGAGCAAATTAGCACCACACGTGTAAATAATCCATTGAAATCCGAGTAAAAAGCCTTATAATTAAATTGTAACCTGCTCTGCTTTCGAGCATCAGGCATTCGAGACTGTACAAAGGTCCGCCCAGTACAGCCAGCCCAGCGAAGAGATGACAATCCCGCTGGTGCTGAGTTCAGGCCTCTCCGGAGGCCTTTGTCATTTTAGGGGTATCCAATTTATTTTCGTTGTAATAAACGTGATAACTGTTATTTCAAGCATGTCTAAAGCACCGATAAACACTAGGTTAAACGGCCACAATGTGAAAGACACCCTCTCCCATATTCCCCAGTGATTTATACTTTCAAATACGCTTTAAATTGACTACCATACCCTCACACACTTAATATCACGAGATTATGTATGGAACACGTTGACCGCCTGATTCACGCTAAATGGATCATCACAGACACTGAAGTATTGGAAAAACATGCGCTCGCAATAAAAAATGGCATGATTCACGCTCTTCTTTCCAGCAAAGACATTGTCAAACAATATACCGCAGATCACACTGAAAATTATTCAGCGCATGCACTCCTACCCGGATTCATCAATGCACACACTCATATTGCGATGAATTATTTTCGTGGTTTGGCAGATGATTTAGCGTTAATGAATTGGTTAAATAATTATATTTGGCCAGCAGAAAAAAAATGGGTCAGCCATGAGTTTGTACGTGATGCATCGTTATTTGCCATGGCAGAAATGATTAGGAGCGGCACTACTTGCTTTAATGATATGTATTTTTATTTACAAGCGACAGCAGAAGCAGCTGAGATTGCAGGCATGCGCGCGCATATTGGCATAACCGTGCTTGAATTTCCAACCAACTGGGCACAAAACACAGATGACTATTTCACGCGTGGTCTAGAATTTTTAGATCATTATAAAAATCATCCGTACGTAACACCCACACTCGCACCGCATGCACCTTACACCGTGTCAGATGAATCGATGTTACGTGTTAAAGAACTGGCAGAATTGCACGATTTAAAAATTAATTTACATTTGCATGAAACAGCAGACGAAGTAAATCAATCCATAGCTAAGATCGGTAAACGACCGATTAAACGTTTGCATGAATTAGGTTTACTATCACCGCGTTTGATTGCCATTCATATGACACAAATAAATGATGAAGATCTTGCAATTTTGGAAACCACAAAACCACAGGTAGTCCATTGCCCTGAATCCAACATGAAATTGGCTAGCGGCATTTGTCCCGTTACAAAACTACAAGCCCGCGGCATCAATGTTACCCTGGGCACCGATGGTGCTGCCAGTAATAACGATTTAAACATGTTAGGTGAAATGCGTTCTGCTGCATTCTTAGCAAAACTCTCTACGCAAAATCCTGAAACCTTACGTGCTGAAGAAACCATTCAAATGGCAACTGCAAATGGGGCTAAAGCATTAGGTATAGACCAGATTACCGGATCCATCCGTGTTGGCAAAGCAGCCGATTTTGCGGTGATTCATCTTGAAGAGATTGAAACCTTACCTCTCTATCACCCTACCTCTCAAATTGTCTATGCTGCAAGCCGCCATCAGGTCACTGATGTCTGGGTTGCTGGCAAACAATTGCTGAAAAATCATAAACTTATCACTCTCGATGAAAATGAATTGATAGCAAAAGCGCAATATTGGTGCCAAAAAATTCAATCTTGATTTATTTTTGATCAGTTTTTCTTAAGGAAAATAGCTTAAGATAGCCTATACTTCATAGGTGTGAAAAATAAGTTAAAAAGAAAAAATTCTTTATTTTTCAATAAAAAACGAGGTCAAAATGGCGAATCCACGGAAACCAAAACAAATTTCTCTTCTGCTTCCTCCCAAGAAGGACGCGGAAGTTATTTATGAAATAGATAAAAAAACGGATCGTCCTATCATTAGCTTTCGTCCAGGTATTTCAACATCGTGGATAAATGTGATCGCAATGAAAGTACTAATACGGGCACTACGAAATCAAACTTGCCCTCTTAGTTACACTTTAACAAATGAAGGAATGCTAAAGCCAAGACATACATTTTTAGATGAAAAAAGATCGAACCCTGATGCAATTCCATTCGAATACAATAAAAAACCTCCTTATGTGCTTGTTATTCCTGCTACCTCAGATCCCAATCCAGAGCCCATTATTGCCGAAACATCACACCTCTATGCAGCAATAAATGACGCCCATTTTAAAAGCATGCAAGCGCTCGTTTCTAAATTAAATGATAAAGACGCGCTACTATCTGCGATACAAGATTACTTTGTAAAAAATGCAGATGAATTTAAAGTACATTTTGCAGGCACCATCACACGAACCAAAAAAGAAGAATCAAAAGAAGATCTTTATGTCATGACAGATCAATCGGGTGGATTTCATGTTTCCGTCAAAAAAGATTCCGAGGAAGCAAAAAAATTGCATGACGCCATGAAGAAAGCTCTGACGGACACAGGACATCCCCTCTTACAAAATGCTGGAATAGAATTTTTCTCTAAAGGTGTACGAGAACCTGTTTCTCCTCCCGCTTCCGCTCCTGTTTCACCGAGAGAACAAAAAGAAATCGCTACTCGAATCGCTACTCGACGAACACAGAGTGCTGATGATAGTACATTGGGAACAATGAGAAAATCAAAATCAACACCCATTTTCGGATCACCTCTACCCTCTCCTAGACAGAATGTGAAAAATCAGAGTCCATTTTTTACTTTCCAAAAATCACCAACAATCCCCTGTGATAAAAAGAATAAAAAAAATCGCGGACAACACCTCTCTCCTCTCATCATCGTGACACCTCCTCGAAAGCCTAAATGATCTGGATAGATTACCACCTTCCAGCATCGCTTCATCCAGTATATAATGCGCATCCTTAAAGCTTATTGGAGAAAGTCATGTCTGTCGAAAGAACCTTATCGATCATCAAACCTGATGCCGTAGCCAAGCATTTGATTGGTGAAATTAACCGCCGCTTTGAAAAAGCCGGTTTACAAATCGTGGCATCAAAAATGAAGCATTTAAGCCAAAAAGAAGCTCAGGCATTCTATGCCATTCATAAGGAACGTCCTTTTTATAATGCATTGGTCAAATTCATGAGTTCAGGCCCCGTGTTAATCCAAGTCTTGGAAGGTAAAAATGCGATTGCTTTAAACCGGCAAATCATGGGCGCAACCAACCCTAAAGAAGCAGCCACCGGCACCATTCGCGCTGATTTTGCGGATTCCATTGACCACAATGCCGTGCATGGTTCGGATGCAACCGATACTGCCAAACAGGAGATTGCTTTTTTCTTCCGTCCTGACGAAATCGTTGCTTACGTGAAAACAACCGAGCTTGCATGACCACACTTGTCGAGACAAAAAAAATCAATTTGCTTGGCCTATCGCGCAAAGAAATGGAAGCATTTTGCATAACGTTAGGTGAAAAATCCTATCGCGCTACACAAATTTTAAAATGGATTCACTTTCAAGGTGTCTGTGATATTCAGGCAATGAGTAATCTCAGCAAATCATTACGTGAAAAAATCGCTGATCTCGCTGAAATTCACCCGCCTGAAGTCGCTTATGAAAATACGTCACCCGATGGTACACACAAATGGATATTGCGCTTGACCGATGGCAATTGTATTGAAGCAGTTTTTATTCCAGAAAAAACGCGCGGCACGCTTTGTGTATCCTCGCAAGTAGGCTGCACGCTCAATTGCGATTTTTGTTCCACTGGCAAACAAGGATTCAGCCGTAATTTAACAACGGATGAAATTATCGGACAAGTTTGGTTAGCTGTACGTCATTTCGCAAAAAATCACCGTGTTCATGATCACGCAATTACGAATGTCGTCATGATGGGAATGGGTGAGCCATTGCTTAATTTCGAAAATGTTGTGAACGCAATGGATATCATGCTGGATGATTTTGCTTATGGACTTTCTAAGCGACGAGTGACATTAAGCACAGCAGGTGTCGTGCCTGCTATGTATGAATTACGTAACGTGAGCGATGTTGCACTTGCCGTATCCCTGCATGCGCCCAATGATGAATTACGTAATGTACTCGTGCCGCTCAATAAAAAATATCCGCTTAAAGAATTAATGACAGCATGCAAAGAGTATTTCAAAGAAGATAAGCGTCGTTATGTAACCATGGAATATGTGATGCTTGCAGGCATTAATGATACAGACGAGCATGCACAGCAGCTCATTCGCTTGTTAAATGGAATACGGGCAAAGGTCAATTTAATTCCTTTCAACCCTTTCCCTAACACTTCTTATCAACGCTCAGATGCCCCTACTATTGATCGCTTCCGCGAAACCTTAATGCATGCGGGTATTAACGCTATTACCCGCAAAACCCGAGGTGATGCAATTGATGCAGCGTGTGGTCAGCTAGTAGGTCAGGTAAAAGACCGAACACGTCGCCGTGAACGTTATCTAAAAAATACCCTGTAAATTCCTGAAAAAGTCAATATCTACTTGGCGATAACAAAATATACCCTTATTATAGAAGTCAATGAAACAATTACGGAAATGAAACCGATCATGACGGATGAAAATAGACAGCAAAAAAGCCTTGGATTTGGCATGCGCTTAAAAATGGCACGTGAATCGTTGAATCTCTCGCAAAAAGAAGCGGCAGCACATTTGCATTTGAGCCCAACTATTATACAAATTCTTGAAACAGAAGACTTCCGCAATGCACCTCCTGCAACCTTTATGCGTGGATATTTGCGATCTTATGGCCGCCTGCTCAATCTAAGTGAAGAAGAAGTGAACGTCGCACTACTTGAGTCAAATCTCAATTTAAAACCAGATGCGCCCATTACCCCCTTGTTAAATATAGCAACCTTTGAGAAAACGGATAGCTATACACGTTGGACAACCCCTTTTATTGTTTTAATCTTAATTGTATTAGTTGGCATGTGGTGGAATTCACATGGACGCTACTCAACATCGAGTTTAGCTCCCCTCTTGACGCAGCAAGTGATGCACCCCGCTTCTGCTACAGAACCCATTACTACACCACCGATAACAACTGAAAGCCCGGCCCCATCTTTTCAACCTGAAAATACAGCTACAGCAAATGCACCTGTAGCACCGCAAACCATCACTCCATCGATAGATACAGCCCTGCCGCCAACAACTGCCGCAAGCCCAGGAACAACGACCGTACCGCCTTCAGCAACGCCAGCACCAGGCAGCAACACCAGCACAACTGAAATGCCCGCAGCTTCGCCATCGACAGAGGGAGTTGATGCACCGCGTAAAAATCCTCCTCCACAAAATAAAACCCCTAAAAACAGGAATTCTAATATAATAATGGCATTACCCGAACCGGGATTATAAGAAAAGGTAGATAAGCGTGGTTAACTCTATTCAAGCGATTCGCGGCATGAATGATATTTTGCCGTCAGAAACTATTTTATGGCAATCAGTAGAAACAACATTGCGGCAAGTACTGCACAGCTATGGATATCAAGAAATTCGTTTTCCGATTGTTGAAAAAACCGAATTATTTAAACGTTCTATCGGAGACGCAACTGACATAGTCGAAAAAGAAATGTATACTTTTTTGGATCGCAATCAGGACAGCTTGACACTGCGTCCAGAAGGAACAGCCGGTTGTGTACGCGCTGGTATTGAACACGGCTTGCTTTATCATCAAATCCAACGCTTATGGTATATGGGCCCTTATTTTCGTCATGAACGTCCGCAAAAAGGTCGCTACCGTCAATTCCATCAATGTGGCGCTGAAATTTTTGGAATTGAAACGCCCGATGTTGACGCTGAATTAATTTTATTATCCGCACGCATTCTTGAAAAACTCGGATTAAAATCTCACGTCACGCTTGAATTAAACTCTCTTGGTTCGACTGCATCACGTGCAACCTATCGCGAACATCTTGTGCGTTATTTATCACACTATCAAGATCAGCTCGATGACGACAGTCAACGCCGCTTGACTACCAATCCCTTGCGCATTTTGGATAGCAAAAATCCTGCTGTGCAAGATATCCTGCAAAACGCACCCAAGTTAATGAATTATCTTGATGAGTCATCGCAAAATGCTTTTAAAGAATTACAAACCTATTTAACGGAAGCAGGAATTTCTTTTGTCATCAATCCTAATTTGGTGCGCGGATTAGATTATTACACCCATACTGTTTTTGAATGGACTACGAACGCATTGGGAGCGCAAGGCACCGTTTGCTCAGGCGGCCGTTATGACAATTTAGTGGAACAATTAGGTGGCAAGCCCACTCCTGCATTAGGCTTTGCTATTGGATTAGACCGCCTGATGTTATTGTTGCAGCAAACACAAAATAATCTGCCTACTTATACACCCCATGTGTATTTCATTTCTGATGGTAAACCTGCATTTCAACTCGCGCTCAAACTGGCAGATCAATTACGCGATGCTATTCCTTCTTTACGTGTCGTGATGAACTGTGGCCAGGCCAGCTTAAAAAATCAGTTCAAAAAAGCGGATAAAAGCGGAGCAACGATTGCGCTTGTCTTAGGTGAACAGGAATTACAATCTGACTCAATTGCAATAAAATTTTTACGAGAAAACACACCGCAAGTAACCATCAAACAACATGAGCTGATCGATTACATCGACACATCTCAGTACACGACAAAATTTTTATTTTGACTCCGTTCGTGCTGAGGAGGCGCG
>CAZAEO010000096.1:0-7843 GCA_964484285.1 uncultured Coxiellaceae bacterium
TGAAAATAGTAAATTATGGCGTGGGCCTGTTCAGATTTTTAATTCGTAATCAGTGCCCGCAGTTCGACTCTGCGCATCGGCACTAGAAAAAACAAATAAATATAGAACTTTCTCCGTCAACAAACACCTGGAAAATCATCTCAGGGTACACTTAGAACAAACCCGGTTAAATATTAACTACTCTTCTGATTTGGGCATAATTTGTCACTTCAAGAACTGCCTGAACTAAGCTTAAATTAGCTTCATTGGCAAAAACTTCTTGGGAGAATCCTTCTGGTTGGCGAAGCTCCCTGGTACACCAGTCTAATTTAACCAATGATGGATTTTTTTGAGATTCATATGGGACGTATGTTTGCTCATCAAACCACTGGCTATAAGTATCACATTAAGGAATGTTTTATGGTTAAATTAAAGTGATAGTGAAAGTAGGTATCTGTTGGAGGTAGATGTAATGATTTTTAGAAACTTATTTATCTTCGGAGTTTATCTGTCTTTATTTTTTACTCCATTGGAAAAAGCTTTTGGCGAGTTTGATTTTAATTCGTTACGTTATGAAGGGGGTCATTTGCAGGATGCATTTAATCAGACTTTTACTCAGACCCAGGAAATGCAAAGAAAAAAATTGGAGATTCAGCAGTTAGCGCTTCAAAACGAAATGATTCGAAGACAACTGGCCGAGGCTGAGTAGTTAATCTCATCATCAATAAACCGAAAACAATTTTGTAAATAATTAATTGGGGGAATTATTATCTTTAAATTGTCTATAAGCGCATTATTAATTGTATTCGCAATCTTTCCTCTAGTTTCAAGAGCGTACAACTATGGCCATTCCCATTCTGTAAGAGGTTATATGAATAGGAAAGGTAGCTTCCATCAGCCACACTTAAGTGGCAATCCGCATTCGGGTGTTCACTATCGTAAAAACGTTCGTCAGTCTTAATCTCAGCAATCTCTATAAATGGAAAATTTTTATTTTTATGATTTAATTTTTAATTAAAAATATAGTTTATGCTGTAAATCTCCCTGACTCTCAACCATATGAGAATTATAAAGGACAAACCCCAGTAGAGCAGAGACATTATAACGCATATATGGTTGAACTTGGCAGGTAATAAATTAATTAACGGGTCGAGAGTGGAAAATGTATAATGTATTTAGAAAGTGATGCCAGGCCATCTGAATTTTTGGATAATCTTGAAGGGTACCATGTGCGCATGTAAAAAGATCTGCAATTTTCTGAAAAAAACCCCTTCTTTTATTTTACATAATCTTCATTGGATAGCATCACTCTTATTTATTATCGGAATATTATTATTTCTCGTCTGGATTTTTGGAATTTGGGAAAAAGATGGTCTAGAAAGTGCGTCTGGATCAATTTTTATAGCCGCGACTTTACTCTTTGGCTTATACTCTTATCAAAATGATATTGCTATTCGAAATTCTGAATTCTATATGAAGATAATTATAAAATATTTCAAAAACTCAGTTAAGCTTATTCAGGACTCTGGAAATAATAATATTCAATGGCACGCGGCCATTCGCTACCTACAAACCGTAGAAGATCTACTGCCTCGCTTAAGCGAACGTTCTCATAGGGAAATTTATATAACCGATTATGTTAATACTGCATACAGTATTAGCCATATAATTGATTCCATTGATTCGTTTAAGTTTTTCTATGGAATAGCAAATTACAACAACAAAACAGAAATGGATCTATACGAAGAAAGCACCCCAGCAAAACTAGGATCATGCTCGAGAATCGATCCGGCTTTTCTTCTTTTCTTGGCAGCATTTATCGAAAAAGCTGGTAGAATTGAGTATTCTAATAGAGGAAAAGGGGATTCATTGATTGATTCCATGGATACGGAGTATTTCAAAAAACCCACCAAAGACTATCGCACCGATGACTTGTTCAGCTGCGTAATAATAAAGGATTACATTCGATCCTACGAGGGATGTAGGGACCTGAAACCTCACGCTTGATATCATTTGCATTAGTTTCGTCTTAACTTGACAAAGTACTTGAAAAAAGTAAAGCACCCGTTTTGATAGTTATGATTTCGCAACACTTTAATGGACGCTAAAAATAGAGATTTTCAAAAAAATATCGAAATGCTTAAAAACACATATTTTATAATTCGTAATCAGTAGGTCCACAGTTAGACTCTGCGCATCGGCACCATTGGCCTCCGCACTTCGTGCTACGGCGTAACTTAGATGACACCCTTGCTGAAATATACGTTACAAAATTATTCGATGAGTTATTTTTTTCAGTAATAGAAAATGACAATTGTGATGTTCAAAAAACATTTATTTTTTACTTTCAATCGCCGCTTTTACTTTCTTTAAAACTTTAGCTGTGATTTTGCCTTGAGCTTCAAGTTTACTGATGTAAGCTTGAGTTACATCCATGCGTTTTGCTAATTCTTCTTGTGTAATACCAGCATTGATGCGAGCAAGAACAACAGGATTATCTACATAATCTGTTAACTCAAAAAGTACGTAGTCTTCGCTACTATATTTCTTTTTTAACGCTTCACTGATTTCGTCACGCAACGCATTGTAGACGTTAACGGGTAGTAAAACATACTCTGCTTTCCCATCAATTGATTTGATAATTTGTAATGTCATTTGTAAGCGTCTCTAGGTGCTTTACTTTCTCAATAGCAATAATTTTTATTTCATCATCCCTGTCAAAAATAATGCGCCATCACCCAACACGTAACTGATAATAAGGATCTCCTTTTGTTATTAATAAAATTAAAGAATTGAAACCAGACACAGTGATTATCGCTGCACATTGGTTAAAAGTATTTGACTCTTCAGGTAGCGCATGGATAGACTCCGATAAGAAAAAATTTGAGTTAACGTTATCAGCTTTGAAAGATATACCGATTAAAAATATTGTAGTCATTGGAAATTTGCCAATGTTTGAGATTGATCAGGCGAGGGTTGCTATGAAAATATACAACCACGGGGAGGTCGGTAGAACTTTTTATAAATTTAAACCGATAAGTGCCGTGATAGATAAAAAAATTGGAGATTTTGCAAAAGAAAACAGCGTTATGTTTGCTTCTCCCATAGAATTATTACGTAATTCTGAAGGATGTCTGATATCAACCTCAAAGTCGTCGCTTAATTATTTGGCTTGGGATAGAGCCCATTTAACTGAGGAAGGCTCTGTACTTTTGGTTGATAAGATATTTAAATTGCTCCCTATCAAAATTCTCATTCATTTTACACCTCTCCCGTCAAGATTTTACTCTCTTAGCGAAGTGTCCGTAAAATGAGGGTCAGATCAGTAACATCGAACCATCACGAGAAGGAATTCAGTTAATGAAAAAAAACATATCTTCTTATTTTAAAAGCTTCTCATTCTTTGAAAAAATCGGCTTAGCAATAATAATTTCTTCCCCTATTCTATACGGGATTGTTGCTTATTTAATTAAACCACAAATGAATTATGATTCTGCATGGGGCTTATTAGTGCTTCGATCAATGGTTCGTGGTGGAGAATTCAATTTTCAAGTTTACCCTAATTTTAATAATCTTGCTTTTGATACAGCACGGTTTATAACATGGTGGAGTCCGGGCCAATATACTATCCCTGGGATGTTTACTTTCTTTGGAATAACTCTTGGAACAGCGCTTGTTCTGACGTCCGTATTGTTTTCTTTATTGGGGGTCGTTGGCTGGTTTTATCTGTTTCGGCTGATTGGATTTTCTCGTAAAGATGTATTTATTACGTGTATTGCCATAGTGGGTAATTTGTTTTTTTATCGTCATTTTATTCAATATCATGGAGGTGAATTACTTTTATTTGGTGTAGCGCCATGGTTAATTTCGATAGTTTGGACTTTCAGAAAACTTCCCCTTATTTCTATCCCGATATTTTTGCTTGCATTTTTGATTACAGTGTTTATGAAATTAACTGGTGCGGTTCTGATTATTAGTTTAATGGGAGGAATGATAGCTACTTTTTTTTGTTTTTCTCGGGAAAAAATTCTCTATAAAAGCACTGTTCTTATGGGAACAGGATGTTTGTTTGCAATCATTTTTTATTTATGTTGGGTATCGCACGGATCGTCTCCTGTTCATTTTAATCATATTTTTTCAGCACCACTGGATCTGCAGTTTTCTTCTATTGCATTTGCATTTTTTGAACCAATAGGTGCGGCCTTCAGTTTAGGGCAAATTATCTCTAGCAGTGTTAATAAGATTTTTTTAAATTCCTCTTCAGAAATTAGTATCCCCCATGTTTCCGCATGGTTATTCCCGTTTAGCATGGGGATCTACTACTTGGTTTGGAAGGGATTAAAAGGTCCTTTCTCAGAATATAAATATTTTTTGTATGGTGCATTATCTGTCTATGTGGTTTTATTTATTTTGATTTGGATTCTCAGAATGCCAGTTTCTTTCGATGAGCGTCATTTCTTGCCGATTAGTCTCCTTTTTTCTATCGCACTTGTTCATGTATTTCGACAGCACCCTGTTTTTATAATCCGATATTTATTTTTTTTAATTTTAGGTATTAGCGTTATTTATGGCATAAAAGCGTTTTTATTTAATGAAAGAAAAAATTTAAGTCTTACGTTGGGAAGCCAGGGTTTTCGCCATGAGTTTGTATCAAAACGGGCTATTGATTTTATCCGAAATGAAATTGATCCAATTGCATTGAAAAATAAGGATACTATCTTGTTTGTTCATAGCCCTGAAGTCGCTTTGGAATCGAGTAATGCAAGAATAATGGACAGTATTATTAAATATGAATCTATAGAGTCGCTTCAAAAAATGAGTTATAGAGGGCGAATTTCGCATTTGTATGTCTTGCTGTCTGACGAAGATGTTTTGAATGGCAAAGGAGAGACGATCTTAAAATCTTTTAAAGATTATCAATATTCAGAGTGGAAAAAAATAGATTTAGATGGATATAAGATGTTTTCTCAATGAAAAATTTTAGTATTCCTTAAGAGAATTGATGAAAATTCTACACTGGTGCAGGAAAAGGAACAGGGCGCTGTTTTGCAAAAACAGTCGCAGAAAAAGGATATAACCTTGCTCTCATATCCCGAACACTCTCCGATTTAGAACAACTGCAAATGGAACTAAAAAATATCAATCCAAAAATAACAATTTCCATTCACCCCACTGACCTCTCACTGCATCATCAAACAATAAATACTTTCAACGAAATTAAGGAACTATCTGGAAAATCTATTAAGTCTCTAATTTGCTTTGCTGGATCATGGATTAAAAGCAAATCCATTGATGAACTAAGTACAGAAGATTTTCTTATAGGACTACAATCAAATTTTTTTTGTACCTTCAATGCAATAAAAGAGACTCTACGAATCAGCAACCCTGAACTAGAGGGACTTTCTATTATCACTATCGGTGGAACATCCAGCGTATGGATGAACCCCGAAGCACCTATTATGTCTGTCTCAAAAGGAGCACTCAGCAATTATTCACGACTCCTTGCAAAACAACTCTTATCTAAAAAAGTACATGTCGCCCACATTATTATTGATGGGCCTATACTCAACGAACGCGGAAAACTTCTTAACCCTGACTTGATAGAAAGTGATTTTATCAAACCAGAATCTATCGCTTATGAAATTCATCACGTTATAGACCAATCTCAAGATGCATGGACTTTTGAATGGGACATTCGACCTTATACTCGAAAAACAAAATTAATTTAAAACAATCAAAAGCATAGATGTTATCTATCAATCAAAAAATGGAGCTTTGGAGTCAAAAACAGACAAAGAGCATGAAACTATTTGGCTAACCCAAGATCAAATGTCCTCTCTGTTTGATGTTCAAAAGGCAACTATTTCTAAACATTTAAAAAATATCTTTGATTCCGAGGAGCTACCCGAGAAATCAACAGTTTCCATTTTGGAAACAGTTGCGAAAAACAATAAAATTTATCGCAGCGGCGCTTATGCTTTTGTGTGGTTTTTAAAACCAGCAAAAATCTTTAAGGTTCCTCTGAAAGTTCCTTTAAACGTATTGTGACAATCACAAACACCCTTTGGCAATAAAAATATCTTCCAAAAATTTTACTCAAAACTCCGAACTGAGATTATAATTAGCATACAATAGGCTCTCTGCGCATTTAAAGGAGGTTGGTTATGCCTCGCAAAGCTGCAATAGAAATAATGGTACTTAACCCAGCTCCTGCTGTTCATCATAATAATAAAAGTGTTCATGAAAACTTATGGATAAAGGAACGTTATGGCAAAGATAACTACCTTTCAATTGGCGTGCTTCTAAAAGAAAGCACCTTAGAGTTGCAATTTTATTTTTTTGAAGATTGTGATAAGCCCCCCAACCCACAATTTTTTTCCAGCCTGAAGGAATTACAAAAACATTTACCACCTGAAAAAAAGGATATATTCGACAGAACACAGAAAGTATATCTTATGGGTCATGGTGATGCAGAAAGTAAATATGGGTTTGGCAATTATCATGCTCATGACGACTTCAGCCAGCCTCCTAGCGATACTGAGCAAATTTATGATGATAAGTTTGACGAATTAATAGTAGATATTTTAAGAATTTTACCCACGCAACACGATGAAATTGGAATCACATTAGAAGAGTGTCACACTGACAACCTTGTAACAGCTGAAAAGGTAGGTCAGACAAAATCGTTTTTAGAAAGATTATCTGCAAAATATCCACACCTAACTTTTAGTGGTACGGGGCCATGGAGTGACTCAAGAGATCTAAAAGAAAGTCTTGGGACTAGCGCTAGAGCATCAGGTGGATATCCACATTTAAATGCGCCTATAACATCGATGGGTGGGAATGTTTGGAAACATGGAAACACTGTGGCATTTTATAATAAATTCAAAATTAACGGTGATGACACTAATTACCAAGTTGTAGTAAAAAAAACGAAGTTTGCTTCAACTCAAACAGCCAAAGAATTAAAAATTAACACTGTAAATTATGCAGCTAAAATTTTAGAAAATGCACCACTTGATCTTAATGCCAAAAAAGAAATTTTAAAAAATATTAGTGGAGACTCTGATATTCTTAAAATTGATGATTTGAAAAAACACCCTTATTTTAAAATAGAGAAATCTGAAATTACCGGATTAGCAAAATGGTTAGCGGTACATGAAAAAGAGATATTAGAAAAAGAAAAGGATAATTATATACACCTTGTGAAAGAGATATTAGTTAAAAGAGAAAAAGTCGACTCAAGAGATCTATTAGAATTAGCTTTAGGTTTAAAGGATTATGCGGAAAAAGGTTCTATCGAAGGTTCGGTATTTGAAGGTCATGATAAGTTACTATCTGATATTTTAGATAACAAACAATTATTAAATTTGGTAATGGTGACCAGTGGCAAAGTCCTCATCGCTACCCCGAGTAACGATAGCTTAATTGATTTATTAAGATCAAAAAATATTAATGTTAATAGTGTTGATGAACATGGCATGACCGCGTTGCATTATGCAGTACAAAATTTTTATGTTTATAGGGATGAACCACTTAAGCTTATTAAAAAATTATTAGATTGCGGGGCAAATGTCAAAATTGCAGATGAGAAAGGACAAACGCCTCTTGCGATAGCGATGGAGCATGGTAGCAAAGGAATGGTGATGGAAGGTCAAAAATTAATAGAGCTAATACAAACAAAATTACCGGCTGCAACCCCTGACGCTGAAGTGAGAGAGGCGGCTTTACCTAGGCCGAAATGATCTGACTGATCTTGCTACGCTTTAGTAGACACATAGAATAGAAAAATCTAAAAGTTATTCATCAAAGTATCGTTTTTTACTTCTCAAAAATTTTATTTTCCCGTGTCGCTTCTTTTTAT
>CAZAEO010000097.1:0-7732 GCA_964484285.1 uncultured Coxiellaceae bacterium
GCGATGACAAAGCCGAGTTTCCATGTTTTTCTACGAAAAACTGCGTAACATGAGTGAATAAAACAACATGAGGTTTAATGAATAACCAGCAACTACAACATCTTGCGATTGAAGCACTTAATGATTTAAAAGCAATTGACCTCATCACATTTGACGTTCGTGGACTCACCACTATCACCGATTCCATGATTATTTGCAGCGGACGCTCTAAGCAGCATGTTAAATCACTCGCAGAAAATATAGTAAAAAAAGCGAAAAATTCTCATGTGAGTTACATCAAAACAGAAGGCGAACGCACCGGTGAATGGGTCATTGTCGATTTAGCAGATGTAGTCATTCATGTCATGCTACCCACCACGCGCACATTCTATAACCTAGAAGATTTGTGGCAACCCATTATACATTTGCGCGAAAATCAACGGTAAAAAACTGCAATGATCATTCGCATTCTGACTATCGGCAACAAAATGCCCTCATGGGTCAACGCCGGTTTTTTAGACTATGCCAAACGTTTTACGTCTCCTCACACCCTGGAATTATGCGAAATTCCCTTAGAAAAACGCACAAAAAATGCAAACATAGCGCGCTTAATTGAACGCGAAGGCGAAAAATTAGTCGCTGCGATTAAACCAGGTAACACTGTTATTGCCCTTGATGTAAAAGGACGTAGCTTAAGCACGAAACAACTCACGATCCAATTAAACACTTGGCAAAGAGATGGGCGTCATATCGATCTGTTAATTGGCGGACCAGATGGTCTATCACCCACATGTATTCAAACAGCAGATCTTACGTGGTCATTGTCACCTTTGACTTTACCACACCCCTTGGTACGCGTTATTCTTGCAGAACAACTGTATCGTGCTGTAAGTATCTTACAGCATCATCCCTATCACCGTTGACTCAAGTTAAGAAATGGTATTAACATAAATTACCTCTTGCAACCAGGGCAGGGTCCATATATGAGGTTAAATATTGTCTAGGTGTAGGGAGCAGCGCATGAGCCTTCCACGCAATGATCAGGATGATCTTTTCTACATTCCCCCATACGTATCATTGAATCGTCTCAATGCAGATGGAAAGTTATTATCACCTGCACAACTCGCTTTAGTTAAAGAAACATTAGCTCGTTTACAAGAGCATCGAAAATATAAAACGAATCGTCTTGCAAAAAGGTTATTTGGTCCAGATTTTCCTTACGGTATTGTTGAAGATCAAGGGGAAATTTATGCGATTTATCGCGAAGAACAACAAATTGAATTAGGTAAAGGTGGATACGGAGCCGTTAAACTTGCGCAATGTCAACGTACCGGCAAATGGTTTGCATTAAAAATCCTGGATCTGAATTATACACCCTCCGAATTTTTAGAGAATGAGCATGCTAACCTAACGGCACTCAAAAAATTAATAGGATCACTTGGTAAACGCAAAAGCAGCAAGAATAGCACACAAAAAGCATTTTTTTTAATGAATTTTGAAAAAGGACTTCCTTTATTTGATCTGCTGGAACATTGTTTGCAAAAAAAAGAACCTGAATATTCATGGCCTGCCCTCATGTGGCTAAACATTGCGATCAAAGTACTCGAGGCCGTGCAAAAAATACATGCACAAGGGTTTGTACATGCTGATCTGAAACTTGAAAATCTTTTATATGACCCTGTAACAAATGAAGTGAATGCGGTTGATTTTGCCTTTGCCAAACAATCTCGCGATAAGAAACAAACAGCCGACACATTTTTTATAGAAAGCAAACATGCGTGCGGCACCCCGCACTATGCAGCACCCGAATTAAGAAAGAAACAACCCATCTATTCTTATTCAGCAAAAACTGATATTTTCGCCTTATGGTTAGTGCTGTACCAATTACTCTTTAAAAAAGGAATCGACTGGTATGCGCCGAAAGGCAAATCCTATCTTTTTTCCTTAGAGAAAACCCTGTTCAGTCAAGATAAGGATCTTGAAAATATTATCCGCAGCTTGCGGCATCCTTTACCTACCCAAAGACCCACTATCACGGCAGCACTGGATAAACTCAAAACCTATGAAAAAAACTATCAAAAATTATATCCAGCAGAACATAAAAAAGTAAATGAGCTCCTTAAACAAAACGCTGCGGCGGAAAAAAACCGTTTAACTGATGCGCATGCACGATTACAATTTCCTTTATCTTGGTCTTCAGAACATAAGCAAGAATTTTTGCCTTCTATGCCCCGCAATCAAAGCAGGTTTTTTACACATTTAAGCCCTGCTGCATCCACAACAGAAATCGAAAAATCTACGTCATTCGCGCAACTTGTTCAGCAGCTTAGCAAAATTCATTTACCGTAATTATTTTCAACCTAAATTTGATTGCATATTTAAAATAAATGAGATATAAATTCGACTTTCCGCTACATCGCTTCATCTCAGATATTTATTTTTTATCTTTTTTTAATTTTCAAAATTCAAGGAGAAACTTTTATGAAAACACATTCTCAAATCGGATTTTCATTAATTGAATTAATGATTGTTGTAACCATTGTTGGCATTCTTGCCGTAGTCGCAATTCCCTCTTACAAAAATTACGTACAACGAGCACGCTTTGCGGAAGTGATTGCTGCCACAGCTCCTTTCAAAACAGCCGTTACTCTTGCTTTGCAACAAGGCACGCCTTCATCAGAAATACGTAATGGAGCACATGGGATACCAGCTGAACCTGCTGCAACCAAAAACTTAGCTAGCCTTAAAGTAAAAAATAGTGTCATTACAGCAACAGCGACCCCACTTGTAGGCAGCAAAACCTATGTACTAAAACCCAATACTGACGGCAGCGTTTGGACGGTAGGAGGAACCTGTATTACTGCAGAACTGTGCGAGCCATAAAAATGTCTAATAAAGCATTTTCTTTAAATATGCTAACCCATTATTTAGGGCAAGATCACTTAGTCGTTCCGGAAATCATCCCATTCGTCGATAATCTTATTCTGCACGCATCTCAACACGCTGCTTCCGACATACACATTGAACCTTACAAAGACGTGTGCCGTATTCGCTATCGTCAGGATGGCTTGCTGTATCAAGCCAATGAAATTCCAGCGGATCTCGCAACACGCATAGCAACACGATTAAAAGTGATGGCAAAACTTGATATTGCAGAACGACGCCTACCTCAAGATGGTCGGTTTCAATTAAATGAAATAGATATTCGCATCAATACTTGCCCTACTTTATTTGGTGAAAAAATAGTATTACGTTTATTAAACACCCATCACATTTCACTTGAAATTGACAACTTAGCATTCACGAAGCGACAGAAAGAAATATTTTTAAAAACCATTTCACAGTCACAAGGCTTGATACTTGTTACAGGACCCACGGGCAGCGGGAAAACCACTACGCTTTATTCGGCATTACATTACTTAAATAAAACAGAAAAAAATATTTCCACAGTTGAAGATCCGATTGAAATTCAATTAACAGGAATTAATCAAGTCAATGTCAATACAAAAATCAATTTACATTTTTCCACTGTATTGCGAACTTTGTTACGTCAAGATCCTGACATTATTATGATTGGTGAAATTCGTGACCCAGAAACAGCAGATATCGCAATCCAAGCTGCCCAAACAGGTCATTTGGTTTTATCCACTTTACATACCAATAGCGCTATAGAAACATTAACTCGCTTACACGCAATGAAAATTCTCGCCTATAATTTAGCAGGGTCTTTATCACTCATCATTGCGCAACGATTAATTCGAACATTATGCGTTCACTGCAAACAAACAGAATCCGTTTCTGCACAATCTGCTCTACAGTTAGAAATAGACCCACGTTTTTTATCCAAAGAAATTTATCGCGCACAAGGCTGTTCACACTGTTTACATGGCTATACTGGACGCATTGCCATTTATGAATTTTTACCTATCACTGAATCGATAGCAACTCTCATTGCATTAGGTTCTGATACAATGACATTAATGCAACAAGCCAAGCAAGAAAATTTTATTTCCTTAAAAGAATCTGGCATCGAAAAAGTATTACAAGGGATAACAAGCTTTGCAGAAATCAATCGGGTACTCTTGTTATGAAAACAACAAAATTATCCAATCAATCTTACAGTTGGTATGGTACAACTCTTAACGGTCAACATACCTCTGGAGAAATTGCAGCCTATAGCATCAATTTAGCAAAAATGTATTTAGCAAAAAAAGGGATCCGCGTTATCCACATTCATAAAAAATCAGCGCAATTACTGCGGAAACAACATACTATTCGACCCTTTGATATTATTTTATTTTTCCGTCAATTTTCCACATTAATTGCTGCAGGTATTCCTATCGTACAAGCTATTGCTATTTTAAATCAAAATAAAGAACAAACTAAATTGTTCCCTGTTCTTTCCGTAGTAAAAAATGATATTACTGCAGGCAATGGGTTTGCTTATAGCTTACGTAAATTTCCTCAGTATTTTGATGAAATAACATGCGGCTTAATTTATGCAGGCGAAAAAACAGGCACATTAGAGATAATCCTCGACCAAATTGCTAAATATAAAGAAAAAATATTTTTACTGAAAAATCAAATTCAACAAGCGCTATTTTATCCTGTGATGATTTTTATCGTGGCAATAACCGTCACTCTGATTATGTTAATCTTTATTGTACCGCGCTTTGCTGAACTTTTTAGCAGCATGCATAGCGAACTACCTGCATTGACTGTCACTATCATTTATTTAGCACATTTTCTACAACATTACTTATTATCGATTATCTTAGTTTTGCTAGGTTGCAGCGGATTTCTTTATTACATGCGCCATACTCCGCAAGTGATAGCAATAAAAGATCGGTTATTACTCAATACACCTGGATTAAGTATGGCATTGCACAAATTCATTCTAGCGCGCTTTGCGCGTAGTTTAGCGATCCTCTGCGCTGCTGGCATTCCTATTACCGAAGCCCTCAAAATTCTTGCTCCAACAACTGGCAATACCAGTTACACTCAAGTCGTGCAAAAACTTTTTTTTGATATTTCGGGTGGCCAACAACTACATATTGCTATGCAAACCTACAAATTATTTCCCCGTATGATGCTGCAAATGATTCAAGTAGGAGAAGAATCAGGAACACTCGAAAAAATGTTAATAAAAATTGCTGAATTCTATGAATCAGACCTCAATCATTTCATTGCCCATCTAAATCGCTTGCTAGAGCCCTTGATTATGCTGGTTCTTGGTGTTTTAATCGGGGGATTAGTTATTGCGATGTACTTACCTATTTTCAAATTAGGGGCCATAGTTTAATGGACATTATTAACTTTATCATGGAGCATCCTGATTTTTTTCTCTTCTTGATTGCAGCGCTTTCATTAATTGTCGGTAGCTTTTTAAACGTGGTTATTTATCGGCTACCGCAAATGATGAAAAATGAATGGAGCCAGGAATGCCGCGAATACTTAGGATTAAAAGCACTTCCCTCAGATATCGAGCAATTAAATTTATATTTGCCTCTTTCACATTGTACTCATTGCAAAAAACCTCTTAAGCCGTGGCATAATATCCCCGTCATCAGTTATCTCGTCTTACGTGGAAAATGTGCATTCTGTAGCGCCAAAATTTCCATGCGTTATCCACTTGTTGAATTAATTTGTTGTATTTCATCAACTTACGTTGCATGGCGGTTTGGTATCAGCTGGCAAACATTAGGCGGATTACTGTTCACTTGGATTGCAATTAGCTTAACCTTTATTGATCTTGATCATCACCTCTTGCCTGACCAACTTACCTTATCGCTCGTTTGGCTGGGGCTATTTTTAAGTATCTTTTCTATTTTCACGAATAGCCATGATGCTATCATTGGCGCAATTGCAGGTTATCTGACATTTGCGACGGTTCAATGGTTATTTAAACTCACCACCGGAAAAATCGGGATGGGCCAAGGAGATTATAAGTTTCTTGCAGGATTAGGTGCATTGCTGGGATGGCAACAATTACCCGTTATTATATTGTTGGCATCTCTTATTGGTCTCATTTTTGGATTAATGCAAATCGCAATCAAACACCAATTCAAAAGTGTGCCCATTCCTTTTGGTCCTTATCTTGCAATAGCAGGTTGGCTGAGCTTAATCTGGGGGCCTGATATCCTAACCATGTATGTACACAGAGTTCTGGCTACGTAAATGACATTCGTCATCGGATTAACAGGCGGAATCGGTAGTGGCAAATCAACTGTTGCAGAGTTATTTGCCAAAAAAGGTATTACCATCGTTGATGCTGATCAGCTCGCACGGGACTTAACTCAGCCTAATAAACCGGCTTTAAAACATATCGTCGCAAAATTTGGTCCTGATATTTTGTTAGCCAATGGTGCGCTTGATCGAGCTAAATTAAGAAAAATCGTGTTCTCCCAGACAAAAAATCGGCGCTGGCTAGAACAACTTTTACATCCACTGATTCAAGCAGAAATAAAACGCCAAATTAAATTATCTTCTTCGCCGTATTGCATCGTAGTCATTCCATTATTATTTGAAACATCTTCATCTTATCCGTTTCTTCAACGAATATTGGTAGTTGATACTGCTAAAGAATCACAAATAACCCGCACTATGACACGCGACAATATAACAGCCAAAGCAGCTTTAGCCATTTTAAACACGCAGACCACCCAAGCTGAACGCTTACGTCAGGCAGATGATATCATCCACAATAATGGAACTATTGCGGAGCTTGCTCCTCAGGTTGACACACTACATGAAGCATACGTGCTACTAGCAAAAAATCGTTGAAAAAATGAGGTATTCCTTTAAAAATCATGTTATTATGCATGATGTAAGCTAATTCCTTATTTGAATTGACATGACCAATAACGTCATTACCTACGAACAACCATTAAATGAGCTCATTCGGGTTTGTCTCCGTTTGGAGCAATTATTTCTTCAAGTTGACCATCAAATTACAGACACTTCCATATTCGGTACTCGTCATATTGTAACAATCATTATTAATATTCTTCATTTATTAGATCGGCCCGACTTAAAAGCCAAGCTTGCCAAAGAATTAAACCATCAAATGCTTTTGCTTGGAAGATTAGAAAATACGCCGCAAATTGATCAAGCTAAATTAAGTAAATTACTCAAACAACTTGATGAATTGAGTCGATGCTTTATTGATAGCAGTGGAAAGATTGGGTATAGCTTGCGTGAAATTGAACTACTCAATAATCTTAGGTTGCACTTAGCTACTCCAGGTGGTGGATGTAGTTTTGATATACCCGCCTATTATTATTGGTTACAACAACCCGTTAAAGAACGTAATGCAGCAATTAAATCATGGCTAACGGAATTTAACAATATTCGCCTTGCCAATGATCTTATTCTAAAACTCGTGCGTGAAGAAAGTAAAATACAACAAAAACAAGCTGTAAATGGTTTTTATCAAGAACTACTCGATCCACAAATCAATTTAAGGCTGATCCGGGTGATAATCCCTGTCGATATAGCTGCTTATCCAGAGATTAGCGTTGGACGGCATTTTTTAAGCATTCGGTTTTTTGTACCAAACATAATAGAACGTCCCGTGCAATATCCACATGACTTATCGTTCTCCCTTTCTTATTGTACCGCGTAAACGCTTTGACACCCTCGCGTCATCATACAACCAGTTGCAGAAATATTAATTCTCGTTTACTCTTACACGCCACGCTACCCAGACGGGAGAGATGGCCGAGCGGTTTAAGGCGCACGCCTGGAAAGTGTG